>JACMPG010000056.1 GCA_014377625.1 Spirosoma sp. | reverse complement strand
TTTACGCTCATGAACCGGGCGTAGTTTTCGGCCCGCTCAATGTAGCAGTGCATCCAGTAAACAGAGTTGGCAACGCGGCTCAGCATAGTGGTCAGGTGGTTGTATTGACGATGGGTAATAGACAAAAATAGGGTTTTAGAGGTGTTTCGCAACAGGTTTCACGGCAAAGACGCGAAGAGCGCAAAGACTTAGCGAACTTAGCGCTTTCTTTGCTACCCTTGTGTTTAACTCCTTTAATTCAAATGTTCAAGCAAATCCTGTTCCTCCTGCTGGCCGTTGCCACCGTGGCTACCGCCAAACCCAAACCGTCTGGCAAACTGTACGAAATTCGGGTGTACCACCCCATGCCGGGCAAATACGCCGAAATTGTGGACCGCTTCCGGCAGTACACTACAAAGATCTTTGCCAAACATGGCATGGAAAACATCGGCTACTGGACACCCACCGACACTACTAATCAGGAACTGGTTTACATCCTGGCCTACCCCAGCCGCGAAGCCCGCGAGGCATCCTGGCAGGCGTTCAGCAACGACCCGGACTGGAAAGCGGTAGTGGCCAAAACGCAGGCCAACGGCAAACTCGTTGAGCGCGTCGATCAGACGTTTATGACCGAATCGCAACTTTCGCCCATCATCAAAACGGTTGCAAAGTCGCCTAACCGCACCTTCGAACTGCGTACTTATACCGCTGCCCCCGGCAAACTGACCAACCTTCTCGCCCGTTTCCGAGACCATACCATCGGCCTGTTCAGCAAGCACGGCATGACGCATATGGGCTACTGGATCACGACCGACGCCGACGGCAAACAGCCTAAACTTATCTACATGCTGGCCCATCCCTCCGAAGCCGAAGGACGTCAGCATTTCAAGGACTTTGCCGCTGACCCCGCCTGGACCACCGCCCGCGACGCATCGGAAGCCAACGGCAAACTCACCGAGAAAGTCGAATCGCTCTACCTCACCCCAACGGATTACTCACCGATTCGATAGCGACCGTCGGTGCTGATGGCTTGCGCCACGCCAGCCACGCCACCGCGCCGATACAAACCGCGAACCAGCCGAAGGGTAACCGCAGATCGAGCAGCGACAAACCACCGAACACCAGCGTTGTAATGATGCTGGCCAGCCCCTGCATGGCCTGGTTCAGCCCGAAAATCTCGCCCCGGTCGGTATCAGTGGTGTGCCGGGCCATTAGCCCTTCTATGAGACCCTGGATGAGCGAAATGGTCAGGCAGTCGATGGTAACGAGAGCGTACAGACTCAGCGTTGAGGTACCAATGAGACCATAGCCCGCCAGTATAGGCACCGCCAGCCCCGCCAGCCAGACAATGGTTCTGCGCTGATTGATCCGGTCGGCGAAAAAGGTATAGAAAACGTAGTTGATGATGACGCTGAGAAAGCCGAAATACATGAAGAAATACGAAATCTGCCGCGCATCCATCTGCATTGCCCCGAAACTCATAAACGTCACAAAGTAGAAATAATAGCCGGTACTGAGCGTCAGAGCCAGTTGCATCAAAACCAACTGCCGCAAGCCCGGCGACTGCGCGTCTTTCTGGTTCAGCCGGGACCAAAGCGTGCCGACGGCCACCGCCTGCCGTAATTCGGTCTTCAGTTCAGACGGCGAGACGGGCACTACCGGCGTTTGCTTGGTTTCGCGCATCAGTAAACTCAGCCCTACGTTCACAACCGACAGTATTACGGCCATCAGAATCACAACCCTCGCCTGTTTATCGGGATCGATAACATCGAAAATCGTCAGCAGCAGGCCCGATACAGCGGGGCCGATTACAAAACCGAGGGAGAGAATGGCTCCTTCAATGCCGAGGTTTTTGAAGAGTTTATCGGGGGGCGAAATGTCGGTAATGGCCGAGCGAACGGTGGCGTACATGCCGTTGGTCAGGCCATCGCTCAGGCGGTTAGTCAGGTAAAAGCCCAGCCGGACGGGCAGCAGCAGCGTATTGGCCAGCAGTGTACCGACCGCCGAGACTACGAAAATGGGCCGACGTCCGTAGCCATCCGAGAGTTTGCCGAGTAGCGGTCCGGAAATGAGCTGAACGCCCAGAAACAGTCCCGTACCGAGGGCCAGCCAGAGTTCGGGATGCGGGCGGTCATCCACAAAGGCGGGCAGCACCGGAGCCACTGCCGACCCGACAATGACATCGACAAAAATAATGGCGTAAATCAGCAAAAGCCGACGGTCCTGATTCATGCTGCAAGGTACGGCGCGAGGAGTCAGCTCCTCCGATACCTATCTGTAATCGTAGTACATTTACGCCTGTTACGCCCACTTATTTCATACTGGCTGCGTGGCGTTATTTTGCCCGTAGCTTTGAACTCCTGTATGAACCCTGTCATGTTCACGTACAAAGCGGCCCAAAAAGGTTGTGTAAATTCTGGATATTTTCGGATGGATCGGTCCAGCTTGCCAACAGTAAGGGTATGTCAAAACGGGAACTTAGCGCGGTTGAAGCCGTTATCCAAGCAGAAATACAAGTCATAAAAGATGCCTGCGAAAGCTACTGCTACCAGAACGCCATTGCGGTTAATTACAAGACCAAACGTGCGACCTGGTAAACGGTCGGCTATGCGGGAGTTACCTACGTTTAGGCGCGTGTTCTTTCAGGGAGAACAGATTGGCTTTGACCTGAGCGATGGCCGGACAACTCTGATTCCATTGCACTGGTCAAAGCGTTTGGCCGATGCATCATTTGAGCAACGTAGTGCATTCGAGTTGACCGAACTGAATATCTTCTGGGACGAAGTTGATGAGGTAATCGGCGTAGAGAATCTGCTCTACGGTCGGAATCTATACCTATAATGTCTATATCCACTCCCACAAACCCCGTTCTCATTACCGGAGCCACCGGCTTGGTTGGTTCGCACATTGCCCGGCAATATCTCGGCGCGGGCTGGGCCGTTAATGTGCTGCACCGGCCCCAGAATGGCTACGGCCTGCTGACTGATCTGGCCGACCGGATTACCTGGCACGAAGGTGATATTATGGATATTCCCTCGCTCGAAATGGCCGTTCGGGTTGGGCAACAGGGTGGGCTGCTGGACGTAATCCACGCGGCTGCGGTGGTGTCGTTCAGCCCCGGCGAGAGCGACCGGATGCACCGCGTCAATGTAGAGGGTACGGCCAACGTTGTGAATGTATGCCTGAGTGCGGGCGTGCGCAAGCTGGGCTACGTCAGTTCGGTAGCCGCACTGGGTCGGCCTGCGGCCAAAAGTGGAGTTAAATCCGGTCAGCCCATCGTGATTGGCGAGGGTCAGAAATGGGAAGAATCACCGTATAATTCGGCTTACGCCAAATCGAAATACCAGGCTGAACTGGAGGTGTGGAGGGGCTTGGCCGAAGGTCTCGATGCCGTCATGGTCTGCCCCAGTCTAGTTTTTGGCGTGGGTGACTGGAGTCGCAGTAGTTTGCAATTGGTAAAATACGTGCAGGATGAACGCCCGTTTTACCCCGCCGGAACCGCTAACTACGTCGATGTGCTTGACGTGGCTGAATCACTGTACTGGCTCATGAAGCAGGACACCAGAGAGTGGACCGCGTCGGCCCGGCGATACGTTCTGAACGCAGGCACCATTCCCTACCGCGATTTGTTAACCAAGATAGCCACTGCCCTCGGCAAACGCCCACCGGGCCTACGCATGGCCCCCGGACTGACGAGGTTTTTGTGGCCGCTGGAGTCTGTTCGGGCATGGCTGATGGGAAAAACACCACTCATCACCCGCGAAACAGCCCGGTCGGCAAGTTCGTATTATCAGTACGATGGGCGTAAAATTGAGCAGGTGGCTGGTTTTCAGTACCGCCCGCTGATCAGGACGCTGACCCGCATTGCCGGGGCGGTTAATGGGCAGTCAGGCAACAGTAATTTTTAGGGTAGCCGTGTTGGATTTTCATATTTTGAGTCTATCTTACACTGCTAAAGGATAAATCGTACTGGTTTTACGGCCCCTATCCGCCCCACATTTTTAAGGCAAAAGCATGGAGCAAGAGTTTGACGAACGAGCAGGGGACAGCAAAGAATCAATTCAGCGTTTTGAGCAAATGCTGGCACATGAAGAAAGCCAGTTTTTTGATCTCGACGTTTACGAGCAAATTGTTGAACACTACCTTAATCAGGGCGATTTAGACAAAGCGTTCAAAGCCGCCGATGTCGGTCTGGAGAATTTTCCTTATGCCCTTGAGCTAATGCTCGATAAGGCCCAGATTCTGGCCCATAAACAAAACTTTGATGAATCATTAGCCCTCCTGGAACGCGCTTATCTGTTCAACCCCGGCGACCTCGATGTGCCGTTTATGCACGGATCGGTGCTGAACATGGCCGGTCGTTACGAAGAGTCCATTACTATTCTCAACGACCTCCTCGACCGCGCCGACGATAAAGACGACATTCTGTTTCAACTGGGGCAGAGCTACCAGAACTGGGGTAAGTACGACCAGGCTATCAGCTATTATAAGCAATCGATTGCACTGAACATCAACAATGAAAATGCGCTGTATGAACTGGCATTTTGTCTGGACATGACGGGCGAACTGGAAAATAGCTTGTCGTATTATCAGCAGCTTATCGACACCGACCCGTATTCGCACAATGCATGGTACAATATCGGTATTGCATACAGCAAACTGGCCCGCTACCCCGAAGCCGCTGAAGCCTACGATTACGCGGTCATTATCAAACCCGATTTTGCCTCGGCTCATTTCAACCTCGGCAATACGTACATGAACCTCGGCCTGTTCGAGAAGGCCGAAATCTGCTACCGCGATACGCTCAAATACGAAGAAGCTACCGCCGATACGTTTTGCCATCTCGGGGCCAGCATCGAAAAGCAGGATCGTCTGCCCGAAGCCGTTACGCAGTACCGGGAAGCCCTGAAATTGGACTCGCAGTGGGATGAAGCCTGGTATGGCATTGGCGTATGCCTGAGCGAGTCGGGTAAATGGTACGAAGGGTTACCCTTCCTGCAAAAGGCCGTAAAGCTGAACGAAACCAACGGCGAGTACCTGCTGGCGGTGGCCGAGACGGAATACAAAATCGGGAATGTGCTGTCGAGCTTTGAAGCGTTCGAGAAAGCCGCTGAGGTAGATGGTGAAAACCCCGATGTTTACCTAACGTGGTCGCTGGTCCCGTTCGATCAGGGCGATTTTCTGCGGGCCAATGAGATCATCCAGATGGGTATCGAGAGTTTGCCCGCCGATGCCGATCTGTATTACCGCTCGGCGGTGTACCTGATTCACGCCGGTAACTACCGCGAAGCCCTGATCCAGCTGGAAGCCGGACTTTCGCTCGACTACGATGCCCACGTGCAGTTGTTCGAGTTTTTCCCGGATCTGGAGAAGCAAAAGGCGTTGTACAAAATTATTCAGCAGTACAAGAAAGACGCTGACGAATAGGTTTACGACATCAACCGGAACCGGGCCGCTGTGCAGATTTGCATAGCGGCCCGGTTTGTTTTACTGCGATACGGGGTTGGTACCGGGCTGTTTACGAAGCTGGTTGCCAATGCCCATGCCAAGCGTCAGCGCGTGGGTAAGCTGGATGGCCCGAACATGGGTGGCGTCATTTTTTCGGGCAGACATCAGTCCCTGATAGCCCAGGCTAAAGCGGAGCCGCTCGCTGACGCGCTGCCCAAACACAATCGAAACCTGCAACTGATCGAGCCGGGTACCTGCCGCCGATACGTTGGCCACCGGCTCGATGCTGGTCTGCACGAACCAGGCATCGGCGGGCGCGACCTGGCGCGACAGAGGCTGCACCCACCGTAGCATAAGCCGGGGCCGGGTATCGAACCGAATGAGGGGCGGGGCATTATCGGGCAGAAAATCAAAAACGTGTTGCAGGGTATCACTGGCCGACAGCCACCGAAGTTCGGTACGAAAGCGTAACACAAATTCACTACGACCAACGGATCGGGTGAATACAAACTGGGGCGTAACCCGCAAACTCTTCTGAAACGTGAGGGGCGACCGGCTCGACTGGTTCCAGCCCCACCATAAACTAATGGGCGAGAGCGACCACCGGACGGCTTTACTTGACTGGTAGGTAACCCAGGGCCGCAATACCTGTAATAGCGGGTAGCGCAGCACGTTCAGGTCGCTGCCGTTGGTATCGTCGGCCTGCCGCCGGTAAATATTATCGAGATGGAAACTCCACCGCCCCGTCGTTCGGTATACGAGGTCGAGCTGGGTCCAGAGGACGGGGCGGTGGCGTACTAGGTTGGTATAGTCCTGGGCCGTAGCAAACTGGCTTAACAGAATCAGGCAAAGCAGGAAACGCAGACGCATATCGGAAAAGGTATCGGAGACCGGACGCAACAACCCGTTAACAGGCAGCGGCCTTAGGGTGCTTTTAATGGCAAATCTAAACCTTTTAACCATGAATTGCCTCGCCCGACGCACTACCTTTGCGCAGCGGTAGGGACTACCGGTCCCAAAAGGCCATTCCGCTGTGTTGCCGTGGTCCGAACGTAGCAGCCAACCTTGTTTGACAGAACAGGCATGAAAATTGATTAAAAGGCGGTTAAATGTCTTTAGGCAAAAAATCTATTTGGTCATTAGACGATTGGCCCGATTTTGGCCGTTTAGGAAAGGTACGTGCCGTATGATACCCTTTCTGAACATTTTTTTTCTTTCGATGGTGAACCGCTACTCTGTTCAC
>JACMPG010000002.1 GCA_014377625.1 Spirosoma sp. | reverse complement strand
ATGATCTCGTCCATCAGAAGCTAAAGTTGCCTTCGCCGGTGCGGATGTCTTTTTCCCAGATGTTTTCGGGGCTTTTCCCGAAGAACGGTTTCAGCGTCGAGTTATCCAGGTTACGCTTCTTTTTTGGTCTCGCCGATTTAACCAATTCACGGGTCTGAACGGACTTGTTGTGTTTCATAGCTGATAGGAGTATTGATGATCAAAGTTACGCAATCTCCATATATCGCCCCTACGCCATGGCCCGCTTCAAAATGCCGCCAATGAAACTGCCGAGAAAGGTCAGGATCATGGAGCCGTAGAGGTTGAAATTTTCGAGGTCGATTTGCCCGCTGTTGGTGGGTTTGTCGGTGAAGAGCGTATAGCCGAGGTAGAGCGTAACCGCCTGCAAAATGGCCAGCGACCAACCCTTGCGCGGCTCCGCAAAGCCAATGGCTGCGGCAGAACTGGTTGCCATCAGGTACGGCCAGTGAATAACCACCGATTGCTTCACCACAAACAGTAACAGCAAACTATTTAGCAGCACAAACGCGGCATTGGTCAGCAGACGCCGGTCAAAAAACGCGGTCGGCGCGGCTATCTGGTTGGTGGGGCGGTTTTTGGCCTGTTCTTCCAGCGCAATGGCCTGGTCCAGATCGTGCTGGGCTTCGGTGGGCTGGTCGAGTTTCTGGCGGGTCAGGCCGCGCCAGTAGTACGGCATGGCGTCGCGGCCCTGCGAATGAAATACCGCCTTGTCAAATTCAGTAAATGCCGCCGGGTAATCGGCCTGGTCGTAAAGAAGCCGGCCAATTTCAACGTGAATGTCAGGTACGGTATTATCGTAGGTGTCACCGGTGATTAGATCGGCAAAGGCGGCTTCTCTGTCGCCGATTTTGAGGTGGCAACGCGCCCGGTAAAGATACGCTATGCTCCACTGCTGGTGTTGCTGAATCTGCTGATCGAAGTACTGGAAAGCGGACTCGATCTGCCCGCTTTCGAAGAGTTTAATGCCTATCTGTAATTGGTCAAGTTCTTTGTCTGCTTTGGTGCGTAAATCGGCGTAGTAGCGCAGGTAGATGATGTAGCTGAAAATGGCTATCGTAATGAGCAGTTCCATGCGATGGATAGGTCAGTGAATGATGTAGGGGAGATGATACATTGTTAAAATCCCCAGCTTATGCCCGCGCCCAGTGCATATTGCCCGGTGAGGGGTACCGGTGCGGCAGACAGGCCCACGCGGGGCTGGCGCATCATTTCGTTATACCGGCCAACGGCCTTGTTTACCTGGCTGTTCCCAACAATGCCGAGCGTCAGCGAAGCCACTACCGACCCGCCATAAACTGTCCAGTAGGCGCCGTTGGTGGTGTTCCGGTTTAGCAGGACGTACCCCAGCGGTATCAGCCCGATGATGCGGCTGAGGGTGGTCATGGTCCTGAAGGTTTGAAAGTGGTGCGTTACGGTGCGGTCGTTGAGTTCATAGAACGGTACTTCCAGCGAGTAAGGCGAGGAGAGTTTTTTGCCGCCATAGAAATACACGCTGCTGACACCCCCGCCAATGGCCCGCTCAATAGGCATCAGGTGCGCCGGAATCGGTTCGCTCCGGTAATGCGCCGTATCGTCTCCCCGCCGACGCTGGGCGTGGGCCGACAGGAGCGTGATTGAAAATAAGGAGAGGAGAAGGATGTGTTTCAAGAGTGCGTAGTGCGGTTAAACATTATCAGCATGAACGTCGGGAAAGATCATTTTATCGTCTCCATTCTCGTGCATCTGCCGAAACTGCTCTTCCCAACCTTCTCGCGGTTTCAGTTTCCCATTCTCCTTTTTGTCGAACTGATATAGGATTCGGTCAGCGTCGAAAAAGGTAATTCCCGTATCGTTGCACAGTTTGTCGATAGCCTGGAGGTACTCGAAGTAAACGCTGACTTTCTTCTCGACAGAACTGGCGGTATGGAGCGGGTATTTATCCTCGGGCATAACGCTCCGATACGCCCGCTGGTCAATGATTTGAAACACGGCGGGATTCCGAAAGCGGAGAATTGTCGATGCCATTGGCAAGTCGATACCCGGCGTCTTTAGCAGTGCTTCCAGAACGGGCCTTGCCGTTTCGCGTTCTTCTGCTTCGAGCGACCTGAGACTGTTCAACTTGCCCAGTAGGTCATTCCCCAACTCCGCGTAGCGATGCACCTTCCAGAGAATGATTTTGAGCAAGGTCAGCTCATCAAAATCTGCGTCGCCAATGCCGTCCAGCTCTTCGGTGAGTGCGGGCGTTGATTGCGCTGCGTCAGGGGCGGGTTTGTAATAGTTGTAGAGCGGCAAATATGCTTCGAGTTCTTCTTTCGAGCAGTCGGTAGCTTTTTTCATTTCGCGATCGGGTTTGTCTCAAATGTAACAAACCTGTCGCCCAATCGGGTAACAGGCTTGTTAGATAAGCCAATATCGAAGCCATACGACGGGCCGGAGGCACCGTCTGTACATGACTCACTTCACGACCAGCGTACCCTGCATGAGGGAGTAATGGCCGGGAAATGAGCAGACAAACTGGTAGTTACCCGGTGTAGTGGGGGCTACGAAATAGATGCTCTCGACAGATTCGGGTTGCAGGATGTTGGTGTGATACAGTACGTCGGGCGTGTTGGGGACGTAGTTCATTTTTGGGCCGTTCAGATTCAGCCGTAGAGCCGCTTCGCCCACGTTGTTGGCCTGTCCGGGTTTGGTAATCACGAAGTTGTGCAGCATGTCGTCGTTGTTGTTGAAGACGAGTTTTATGCGGCTACCGGCCTTCACCTCCAGCTTATCGACGTCGAATTTCAGGCCGGGTTTGGTACCAATGGTCAGGGTCTGGTCGGGGCCATTGGTCCAGTCGGTGGGCATGTCGGTGATGCGTTTGGCGTTTGCTTTGGCTGGTACCGTGGCTTTCATACTACCCGTTCTGGTCTTAGCCGAGGCTGGCACGGTGTTCGATGCACTCGCCATCATTGAGCTGTGGTCGTGCATGGGTGTGGCGGGTAGTTTGGTTACGTCCACGCGCTCGCCGGGGGCAATGGCATTGAGGGTGTAATAGCCTACCGGATGCAGCACTGACAACCCGCCCGACGCTGATTTTATACCTTCCACTTTTACTTCGTGAATGTATCCCTCGCGTAGGGCGGTGTCGGTCACAATCCGCGCACTCATGCCGTCGGTGGCTACCATGACGCCCCGGATGGGTACGGGCCGGGCATCTTCGATGGGGCTGCCATAGGTTTGGTGGTATTTGTACGTAAAGCTGTTCAGGCCGTAGCTGGCTGGGTTTTCGGCGGTTTTACGGTCAACGGGCATGGTAAAGGTCACCTCGAAGCCGTCGGGTCTGGACGTGATGGTTTTCATCTCGAAGGGCGTTTTGCCGGTCCAGACGAGCCGCTGAATGCCGTAGGGGTCTTTGCCGGTAGCGGCCCAGCCCCGGCTGGTCATGCCTACGAACATACTGCCGTCCTGCCCCCAGACCGTGCGGATAATACCCGACTGGAATCCTTCGCGAAACGGGAAACACGCGCCCTGCCACTCGCCGTTGACTTTCTCAAGATTCACGCGCATGAGTTTGCTGTGTCCCTGATCGCTCACGAACAACTGCCCGTCAAATGGTCCGAACGCGCCACCGGTAACGTCTTCTTTGAAGTCAGACGTAGAAATACCCATCAGCGTATGCGGAAACCAGACGGCGGGTACTTTCAGATTTTTTACGGTTTTAGCTACTTCAAACATCGGCTTGCCCGTACTCGGTACATCTTCGGGCTTTAGCGAGAGGGGAGATCCTTCTTCGTCTGACCAGCGCAAACCGGCGGGGTTACCCGCAAAATCGCCTTTTTCGAGGTGCGTCATCCGGCCCGACCCCACCCAGTCGCCCTGGTTTTCGGTATAAAAAATAGAGCCGTCGCGCAGTACAGCGAAACCCGCTGGTGAGCGTAGGCCCGTAGCCCAGGGGGTCATTTCGCCCCGGTCGTTGAGCTTAAGCATCCAGCCGCGCCATTTTGCCAGGCTCGCTCCCTTTCCAATCCAGCCCAGATTGAGTGTAATGACCATATCGCCATCGGGCAGTAGTACGGGGCCGTAGCTGTACTCGTGGTAATTACCCGACAGCGGCCATTTGTAGAAGGAACCGTATTCGTCGGCCAGGTCGTCGCCGTCGGTGTCGGTAAGTTTGGTCACTTCGCCCCGCTGGGTGCAGAGAAAATAGCCTTTAGGATGGTACATCAGCCCCAGCGGCTCGTGCAGTCCCGACGCAAACCGCTTGAAGGTCGGTACGCGGCTGCCGCGCATATAGGGGTTACCAATCATCCAGACCTCGCCCCGGCGCGTACAGACTGCCAGCCGCCCGTCGGGCAGGGGAGCCAGCCCACCCACTTCCAGTTTAATGCTTTCGGGAATGGGCAGTGTCACGATGCGGTAATAATCCTCTTCTGCCGCCGGACGCTGGGCAATGGCCGATGAGTGAATGAGTGCCACAATGGCCATTGAATGAGCGAATAGTATCGCTGTGAGAGTAAGTATCTTTTTCATCGTTGACAAGGATTAAAACACGATTGAATACGTCACGCTGTTTTTAACCGGCAGCAGCAGTTCCTGTTTGCCATTGCTGCTACGCTGTTTCGGTTTGGTTTTTGGGTCAACGCGCACGAAATAGCTCCGGTCGTTGATAGCATACAGGCCGTTGCCTATGTCGTCTATGATCTGGCCAGCCGCCACCCGGCAATAGACCGTGCCGGTTGGTGTACCCGTCACGGTCAGCGTCCGGGTCAGGCCGTCGGGGGCGGGTTTGGTAACGTCGGTTACGGTGGCTCCGGCGAGGGTGTATTGGATGGTTGGGTTGCCGGTTTTATCCAGCGATAGTCCCTTGTATTGCAGCGTTTTTTCGTCCATGCTGTCGGGCCATGCTACACCGTCATTGGTCAACACCATCAGGGCCGTTTGAGCGGGTAGGCGCAGGGTAGTACCCATCGGCTCGAGCAATTGCGGTTCTCCGCGCTCGTACCACATCTCCGTGACGTTGGCAAAGTCACCTTTCCAGACCTGTAGCAACGCCATCTGATTCAGATCGACTGTGTAGTGGTACCCGGCTGGCGAACCAACCGACAGACTGTGCGTGCGTTTATGCGTTTCGCCCGGTAGCTGCACGAACGACCGAAGGATTTCGGCTTTCCCTCCCGGCTCAACGCTGATAACGCCTACTGGATCAGGCTCAGGTAATGACGCCGGGGCGTGCAGTGGCTGAGGGCGCGTACCAGCCTGCGAAACGAAAAGACCTAAGCCGGGACGAAACCATGAACGGGAAAGATATACCTCTACGTCATGTAATCCGGCACTTAAGGCAACAGTGCCCACGGCTGGGTGGCCTAACTCGCGGTGGCCGGTTGGTACAACCTCCTGGCCATCTATCCACACGCCAGCCACCCCCCCCTGGTTAAGTTCAAACTGATAACGGCCTGCGGTCAGCGCTGTTAACTTACCTTTGAAGAAAATAGAATGCTGACGTGCCGGTAACCCATACCCCACTTCGTAGTTCAGCAGGCTCGTTGTGTCCTGTCTGAGTATTTTTTTGCTGCGGGCGTTTTCCCGGTTCTCGATATAGCCCCCTTCTACAATGGTATAACTCAGCGGACCACTCCACCGCGCTACCATCCGGGGCGACAGCACTCGGTAGCCCACGTTCCGAACGGCCACCGTGCCGTTGTCTGGCGCAAGGGCCAGCGGGCTGTTTGCTTTGCCGGGCAATAATTCGCCTTCGCGCACGGTAACGCCATTGAAAACGAGTTTTTCGAGCATGGCGGGCTTGCTGCCTTTGCCGGTTCTGTAGTTTAGTTCAACGGTCTGCCACAGGCCGGGGGCTTTCATTAATTTCGCCAGATCATATTCGTTCTGGAACGATAGTCGCTGTCCGGTTGGGAGTTGGAGCGATACATTGGCGTCGGGTGTGGTCAGCATCTCGAAGCGCATACTGAAATCGTCGGTGGGCGTGGCCAGTGGGAGCGGGCTGCCGGAACCAATCAGGAGTGCATCGCCCGGTTTCGTTTTGAGCGCGTTGCCCAGGCCGGGCAGAACAGCCCCGGCCAGTTGCCAGCCCGCTGGGCGATTCAGTTGCGAAACGGGCAGGGCGGGTAAATCGGTCTGTGCCAGGAGCGGGGCCGATAGCAGCCCGCTTAGTGCGAGGGCCACTGCCCGGCGGCCTGTTGATAAGCATATTGACATCATATAAAGTTAAAGGCAAGGGGGGCGTATTTGTACTGTTGTTCTTCAGGTAAGTGGGAAGAACGGTAGACGGTATGTTGCGGCCCACTCAAAACTATTCGGCTCTTTGTGGGAATATGACAAAAATTATCAATAATTAACATAAATATGATCATTGTAATCAACTTCGTTCTATT
>JACMPG010000055.1 GCA_014377625.1 Spirosoma sp. | reverse complement strand
CTGACTACCCGCCTGGATGAGTCCGGGTTGGTAGTCAGCAATTCTGCCTGATGAAACGTGCTGGCTCTCAATGAGTGCGGTAATCATACTGACCATGGTGTTGAATCGTCGCAACGCATTGCCTTGGAAGGTTACGGGGTATAGGCTTTTGAGGCCCGATTCGATATTTTTGCGGCTATTAGAGATTTTCAAATAGCCGCCATGATACTATCGGGCGGCTATTTTGCCAAATAAACCACTCAAAATAAAAGTGTCAGGCTAAAAAACGGGGGACGTATTTACACTTGCCTAACAAGGATTAGAGTATCTTCGCTCATAAACAGTCAACGTCGATTACGATGCTGACCTGGCGTAGGCCCTTGTCGGTCAGAATGTCGTTGATGCGGTCCTGTACGTAGGCTTTTACGGCTTTGGTGTTCACTTTCTCGCGCTCGATCTTGATGAGGATATCAAACAGGAACTGGTTACGGATGCGCTCGACCAGCGGTTGTTCGGGGCCGAGAACGCGACTGCTGCCGAGGGCGTCGGTGAGTTCGGCGCACAGGCGTTCGGCCGCTTGCTGACTCACAGCTTTGTCAACGTGCCGCACGGTCAGTTTGATGAGTCGCGAGAAGGGCGGGTAATTGAAGTCCTGCCGTTCCTGAATCTCTTCCTCATATAACCCTTTGTAATCGTTCTGAATAATTTTTTGCAGGATGCTCTGCGTGGGGTTGGCCGTTTGGATGAGTACCGTTCCCTGCCGCCCGGCCCGCCGTCCGGCGCGTCCGCTTACCTGCGTCAGCATCTGAAACGAGCGTTCGGTGGCCCGGAAGTCGGGGAAGTGAATAAGCCGGTCGGCGTCGAAGATACCCACCAGACTCACGTTGTCGAAGTCAAGCCCTTTGGTAATCATCTGCGTGCCCACGAGCATGTCGACGTCCCCTTTCTCGAATTCGCGGATAATCTGCCCGTAGGCGTCTTTGGCGCGGGTAGTGTCGAGGTCCATACGCAGCACGCGTGAATTGGGGAAAAAGACCTGCAACTGATCTTCGAGTTTCTCGGTACCGAAGCCAATGGTTTTTACTTTGGTAGAGCCGCAGGTGGGACACACGCGCGGCACGGCTTCTTTATGGCCGCAGTAGTGGCAGCGCAGTTCGGCGTCGCGCTGATGGTAGGTCAGGCTCACGGCGCAGTTCAGGCACTCGGCGGTCCAGTCGCAGTCTTCGCACTGCATATAGGGCGAGTAGCCGCGCCGGTTCTGAAACAGAATGCTCTGCTCTTTTTTCTCGATATTCAGCCCCAGCGCGTTCAGCAGGGCCGACGAGAACTCGCTTTTCATGGTCTTCTGCCGCTTCTCTTTTTTAGTGTCCACGAGCAGAATATTGGGCATGGTGGCGTCGCCGAAGCGATGGTGCAATTCCACCAGCCCATAGCGACCCTGTTGGGCCTGGTAGTACGTTTCCAGCGCGGGCGTGGCCGAGCCAAGCAGCACTTTGGCCTGTTGCCAGTGGGCCACCATCATCGCTACGTCGCGGGCGTGGTAGCGGGGGGCGGGGTCGTGCTGTTTGTAGCTCGTTTCGTGTTCTTCGTCTACGATGATCAGGCCGAGGTTGTCGAACGGCAGAAACACCGACGAGCGTACACCCACCACAAACTGATACTGTCCCGACACTACGCCTTTCCAGACCTCCACCCGCTCGTTGTCCGAGAATTTGGAGTGGTAAATCCCCATCTTATCGCCGAAGACCCGTTGCAGCCTGACCACAATCTGGGTGGTCAGCGCAATTTCGGGCAACAGGTACAGCACCTGCGAGCCGCTGCCGAGGGCCTGTTGAATCAGATTGATATAGACCTCGGTTTTGCCGCTGCCCGTAATGCCATGCAGCAAGACGATATTCTGCGTGGCAAACTGCGCCATAATGTCATCGGCGGCTCGTTGCTGATGCTCGGTCAGGCGGATTTCGACGGGTGTTTTCGGATCGTTATCGGCAAAGCGGGGCTGAATCACCTCGAAGGTCTCGAACACGGCATTTTTAACCAGCGTATTCAGCGACGACTGCGAGAGTTCGTCGTCCTGATTCAGAATCGTTTTATCCAACCCCCGCTGATTGAGGTCAGGGCTATTCTGCACCGGTACATGGCTCAGGTAGCGCATAACCACTTCCTGCTGTTTGGGCAACTTGTCGAGCCGCTGTAGTAGCACGAGGAGCTGGGCCTTTTCTTCATAATTCCGATGCAGCCGAATCTTACGAATCATCTTTGGCACGTATTTTTCGCGTACTTCTTCAAAAACGATAATCGCTTTTTTGCCCACCAGTGACTTGATCAGTGCCGCAATATTGACGCCCTCACCCGCCAGCCGCCCCAGTTCATCGTAGGTCAGGGCGGGGTGTTTTTTTAGTTCAGAAAGGATAACGCCTTCATAGTCAGTGAGCAGTTCGGGATAATCGAAGTCCGGGTTGAGCTGCACTTTTGACTGACTGGAAATCTTCAGGCCCGACGGCAGGGCAATGTTCATCACCTCACCCACGCAGCACATATAATAGTCGGCCATCCAGCGAAATAACTCAAGCTGATAACTGTTAACTAAGGGGTACTCATCCAACAATTCAGTAACGTAACGGGCCTGGTAGTGTTCGGGTGGGGTGTTGTGCAAACGGGCCACGATGGCCGTCAATACGCGGCTGTTTTTCTTTCCGAACGGCACAATGACCCTGGCCCCAATTTTGACCTGCTCGGCCATTGCTCTTGGCACCCGGTAGGTAAACAACTTAGGAACCGGAATGGGCAAAATGAGATCGGCGAAGTACGTCACCTCCTCAGCATCGAATGATGCAAATAATGTATCGAATTGATTTTCCACAGTTATCTCTCTCCTTCCAATAAATATACGGCGAAACAGCCAGTTCAGTGTCGGGGACTCTGGCTAACGGACGGGTGCTTTTTGAAACCCCGCCAGAGCGCAACCTTTGCGGGGGTTTTGGTTGTTGTGATACGAATACAACGGATATTTCTTTATGACTTACGACGTTCTTATTGTGGGAGCCGGGCCGTGTGGGCTGGCGGCTGGTATTGAAGCCACCAAAGCGGGGCTGAGCCACCTGATTCTGGACATGGGTAGTATTACGGAGTCTATCCGCGAGTACCCGCGCCGGATGCGTTTTTTCTCAACTGCCGAGAACATCGAAATTGGCGGATTGCCGTTTCCTATCTCGGGGGTTAAAGCCGGTCGCGACGAAGCCCTGCAATACTACCGCAAAGCCGCTGCCTACTTTAAACTGAATATCCGGCTGTTTCAGAAGGTCGATACCGTGCAGAAACACAATGATGCATTTACGGTCCTGACCACGACTGGCGAGCAGTATCACGCCCACAAAGTCATTATGGCAACGGGCTATTTCACCCGCCCGCGCTGGCTCGACATCCCCGGCGAAAACCGCCCCCACGTCTCGCACTATTACGACGAGCCGTTTAAATATTCATTCACGAAGGTAATTATCATCGGCGCATCGAACTCCGCCGTCGAAGCCGCGCTGGAACTGTACCGGCACGACGTGGACATTACGATTGTACACCGGGGCGAGGATTTTCGGAGTACGGTGAAATACTGGCTTATTCCCGACGTGAAAAACCGGGTAAAGGAAGGCAAAATCAAAACCGTGTTCGACTCCGTTGTGACGCAGATCGATGAGAAAACCGTGACGGTCAACAACCTGAAAACCGGCGATGAAACCCAGCTCCCCGCCGATTTTGTGTTTGTCCTGACCGGCTATATCCCCGACGCCGATCTGTTGCGCCGGTGCGGTATTGAACTGAACCCCGAAACACAGGTGCCGTATTACGACAAAGAAACGTTTGAGACTAACGTCCCGGGCCTGTATGTTTGCGGTACGGTGCTGGCGGGTATTTATACCGAGAAAGTGTTTATCGAGAACGGTCGCGAACACGCCGAGGCCATTATTGACCACATCGTGGGCCGTGAGCTGCATAAAGTAGCCGAACTGATTCAGCGTATCTAACCCACTCATGAGCAAAATCCGCAAGTTTTACGACGAGTACAAGCCGTACATCTTTTCAGATGGCTGGTATTACGTGTTCATCATTGTGTTTATTATTTTGCTCTTCGTTTTCTTTTCCTGAATGGCAAATTTGTCGGCTGTTCTGGCCATCATAAATCCCCTTTCCGGCACGCTGCCCGCCAGCCGGAAAGATCAGATCCGTGAGGTATTCCTGCAGCGGGCCAACGCGCTTGGTTTTGCACCCGAGGCCATTGTAACGACCCACCCCGGCCACGCCACCGAACTGGCGCAGGACGCCGTAGCGCGGGGCGTCAGCCGGATTATTGCCATCGGGGGTGATGGTACCGTTAACGAAACGGCCCGCGCCCTGCGCCGAACGTCAACCGCTTTGGGCATTGTACCCCTCGGTTCCGGCAACGGTCTGGCAAGGCACCTCGGCGTACCGCTTCATCCCGAAAAAGCCATCGAGCAGGTGTTGCGGGGCCGTCCGGTGGTGATCGATTCGGGTGAGATTAACGAGCATCCGTTTTTCTGCACTGCCGGTTTGGGTTTCGAGGCTTATGTGGCGCACGAGTTTGCCAAACAGCCGGTGCGGGGGCTGCCAACGTACGTCGGCACGGCTTTCCGGGCTTTCTGGGGATACAAGCCTGAATCGTATGTACTTAACGGGCAGGAGCGGACGCTGTTCTCAATGACCTTTGCCAACGCCGGGCAGTTTGGTAATGGTGCCTGGATGGCCCCTACCGCCAACATTGCCGATGGTAAACTCGAACAATGTGAAATGCGCCCTTTTCCGATGCATCTGGGTGGCCTGCTTGCCTGGCGGCTATTCAACAAAACCCTGAACCAGTCAAATTACTGGCAGGGTCACGCCATCACCAAAGCTACTGTGCAAACTGGTTGCCCGATGCTCATCCACGCCGATGGCGAACCGCTCACCCTCGAATCAGGCCGGGCCGAGGTCCGGGTACTGCCGGGTAGTTTACTGGTGTTGCTGTGAGGGCGACTGGTTTGCCCGCGATTACCTTTGTTGCTTCATCTCTTATCCTTACTCTATGAAATACGTTGCTTTTACTTTACTCGCCGGTCTGTTGCTAACAACTGGTTGCCAGCCCAACAAAGACGCAGACTGCACGCCAACGACCGTAACGACGAGAGCACCCGATGCTGAAATTGCTGCGCTGAAGCAGTACATCGACACACAGAAAATCACGGCCACCTTTGACCCGCGCGGGTTTTATTACAACATTCAGTCGCCCGGCTCCGGCGATAAACCTACTATTTGTTCTACCGTTACGGTCAATTACGCGGGGAAGCTTACCACCGGACAGACCTTCGACAGCGGCTCGGGCGTTCGGTTTGGACTGAATCAGCTCATCGTTGGCTGGCAGGAAGGTATTCCACTCGTTGCACCCGGTGGTAGCGTTACGCTCTATCTGCCGCCCAGCCTGGCCTATGGCAGTCAGGAACAGCAGGGTATTCCAGCCAACTCAATCCTTGTTTTCCAGATCGATCTGGTCAAAGCAGAGTAGTGGCGCAGCCCGGACCGGGAGGTCCGGGCTGCGCTCCTAAATATCCCCTAACTGCGGGCGGATCAGAATTTCCTCAACTACTGCCGAGGGCGAGAGCGAATACGCCCCCCAAACGCTGTCCGCTACGTCGGCGGGTTTGAGGAAACGATCTTCGGGCAGGTCGGTGCCTTCCCAACTGGCCGTGAGAGTAGCGCCGGGCAGAATGGCCGTTACCTTCACGCCGCGCGGTTTGAGTTCTTCGCGTAGCACCCGGCTCATACCCAGCAACGCGAATTTTGAGATGCAGTACGACCCGCCGTTAGTGTAGGGTGTGATACTGGCCGTTGAACACATCATAAAAATATGCCCGCGTCGCTGAATCATCATATCGCGCACCAGACCCCGCGTAAGGTGGTAGGCACTGGCTACGTTAGTGTTCATCAACTGCTCAAACGTACCCTCGGCTTCGTTGTGGATCTGCCCCGGCTGAAAAATACCCGTATTATTCACCAGCACATCTACCGGGCGGCCCAGCGACTCTACGTATTGGACCAGTTCGTTTACGCCATCGCGCGTGGCTAAATCAGCGGCAAACGGCAGCAATCCATCGCCCTGTACACCTTCTACGGAGCGGGCGCATACAACGGCGTCGAAGCCCTGCGTCACGAACGTATCAACAATAGCGCGGCCAATACCTTTTGTGCCGCCTGTTACAACAATGAGTGGTTTCATCCTGCAAATAACGCCAGAAACCATTCTATCATTATCGAGGTTTTTAGCAGGAACCTTCTCCATCCCGGTCATTCGTTGCAAACGGGATTTCGCTACACGCTTTTATGTCACGCATTGGCAGTTATTTTATTTTCCTCGGTACCCTGTTCCATAACCGCGAAAAAGCGCGGGTTTATTTCAGCCTGATTCTTAACGAGTGCGTGTCCATTGGCGTAGGGTCTATCTTCATTGTGGCGCTGGTCAATACGTTTATCGGGGCCGTTACCTGTGTACAAACGGCTTATAACCTCACCAACCCGTTTGTGCCGAAGAATATCATCGCGCTCATCGTGCGCGACAGCACCATTCTCGAACTGGCTCCTACGCTCACCTGCATTGTGCTGGCAGGAAAGGTCGGCTCCAACATTGCGGGCGAACTGGGTACGATGCGCATTACCGAGCAGATTGACGCACTGGAGGTAATGGGCATCAATTCGGGTTCGTATCTGGTCTTACCGAAGGTTATTGCGTCAGTGCTGATGTTTCCGCTGCTGGTTATCATGGCCGCGTTTCTGTCCATTCTGGGCGGGTACATTGCTGGAACCCTGGCTGGTGTGATCTCACCCGAAGAGTATGTGTCGGGCCTGCGGCTCGATTACAAACCGTTTGGGATCGTGTTCGCGCTGATAAAAACCGTTTCGTTTGCCTTCCTGGTATCGACGATCTCGGCCTATCAGGGCTTCATGGTTAAGGGTGGTGCGCTGGAAGTCGGCAGCGCGTCAACCTCCGCCGTTACTAACAGTTGCATCGCCATCGTCGTCGCCGACTTCGTCCTGACACAGGTACTTTTGACTTAATTGTGAATGAGTGAATGAGTGACGGTCCGACGTTTCGGTCAGTGAATATTGCTGCCGCTGGTAAGCCAACGCCGGAGGTATTCACCCACCGAAACGTCGGACCGTCACTCATTCACTCAATCACTCATTGACGAACGAATGATTGAGATAAAAGACATAGCCAAAACATTCGGCGACCGGGAGGTGCTTTCGGGCATCAGCGGTACGTTCCAGCCGGGCGAAACCAGTTTAATTATTGGCGGCAGTGGCACGGGTAAAAGCGTGCTGCTCAAGTGTATGATTGGCCTGATCAAACCTGAACGGGGTGAGGTGCTGTACGATGGCCGCAACTTCCTGACTGTCAATCTAGAAGAGCAAAAATCCATCCGGCGAGAAATGGGCGTTCTATTTCAGGGGTCAGCCCTGTTCGACTCGAAAACGGTGCTGGAGAACGTGCGCTTCCCGCTCGATATGCTCACCGAGCAATCGGAGGACGAAAAGGATAAACAGGCCCGGGAGGTACTGAAACGCGTTGAATTAGAAAAAGCGGCTGATCTAATGCCATCAGAAATCAGTGGGGGTATGAAAAAACGCGTCGGCATTGCGCGGGCCATTGTGCTGAACCCCAAATACCTCTTCTGCGACGAACCCAACTCCGGTCTCGATCCGCTCACGTCCATCACCATCGACAAACTCATCAAGGAAATAACCAACGAGTATCAGATTACAACGGTGGTGATTACCCACGATATGAACTCGATGATGGAGATTGGCGAGCAAATCATGTTCCTTTACGAAGGCCACAAACTCTGGGAAGGTAATAGCGATACACTCGTGAAATCTGACGTAAAAGAACTCAACGAGTTCATCTTCGCCAGCAAGCTGATTCGGGATATGAAGCAGAAGTGATTTTTTGTCATTCCGCCCCGGCGTACTGATCGGAATGACAAAAAAATTGGAGTGACAAGATAGGGGTTCAACTCAGAAACGCCAGCGGGCCTGTAGCTTCACTTCTGACTTGTGTGGCACGGCGGTCTCGTCGAGGCCGGAGCCGACGGTGGGCTGGTTGGTGAGGTCGGTTCTGGCCCAGCGGAACCACAAATCTACGTGGCGGCTTAGGTTGTACTGCGCCAGCAGGTAATGCCGGACGCCGTGGTCGAAATAAGCCGGGAATGAAAAGGCGTAGAGTACATCGCGCTCGTACACGTATTGGCGGCTGTCGTAATCGTCGGTGTTGAACAGCGCGACGCGCCCGCTCAGGCTTCAGCGTTGATAGTTGTACGTAGCATCCTGCACCAGCACAAAACCCGTTGACGCCCCACGACCAGCATACGCAAAGCTACCCCACTGCACCCGCGACCGCAGCGACAGCCCCGGCAGCAATGTATATTCGGCGTTGAGGGCCAGCGTTCGGCGGGTTGTACCCACCACCTGGCGGGGGCTTTTTTTACTACCGGGCAAATTCTTCTCTTTGTGTTCATCGTGGAAGACTGCGTAAAAAGCCGTTTGGCGGTTGGGCATGTACCTCGCCTGAAGCAGATAATCGAAACCACCCGATGGCCGGTCAATCAGGTATTTCCACCACGGAAACCGAAAGCCATCCAAGAAGCCACTCAGCGTCAGTTTGCGATACACGGTATATTTCAACCCGGCGTACAGGCCCGTTTCATTGACGGTTCGGCTCCCTTCGCTGAATCCATTCGCGTAGAAACTGTGGAAGTTCCGGTCGTAATGCCGGGCTACAAGGGCCATATCAAGCCGTTTGGTCAGGCTGGCCAACGCACCACCCACCACGCCAACGCCCCCGCTGTTGGTGGTTGAACCGCTGCTGCGGGCCGCTTCGCCGAAAAAATTCCAGTTGCGCCAGACGTAGCCGCCGTGCAATCCAATAACCAGATTCTGCGTACCCGTAAACTCGTATTGATTGTACGTCAGGTCGCGCTTACGGAAGAATTTGTCATAGCTGGTTTGCAATATCGTCAGGCCAAGCTGGAGTTGTTTGGGCGTATGATACAGCAGATGCGCTCCCAGATTAGTCTCTATCAGACTACCCATATCGGCCAGTTCGGAAGGCGTCCGGTGCAGACCAGCCGTCTGGATAGATGTGGCAATAACACCCTCCGCCACGCTGCCCGGTGCGGTATTGGCGTCGCGCCGGTTGCGGGCGGCTATCAGCGTAATATCCAGACTGGGGTGGATGGCGTAGGTGGCGGTGGCCCCCCGGAAATAGCCATACTCGGTCAGCGAGGTATAGGGCCGCGCGCCCAACGTAGGTCGGCGAACGGTCTGTACGGTTTCGGCACTCTTGCCCAGCACAAAGCCCGCCGACAGCACCAGCCCCTGCCCAACCTGCATCTGGTAATCACCCACGAGGATATTGCGCCAGCGGCCCCGGTTCTGCACCTGCGCATGAAACGACACGTAGTCCACTCCGTGCCGCCGTTGGTCGGGTTGCCAGCCAAAGGTTTCGCCGGGGTCTTTTTCGAGGGTAAACCCGATGCTGAACGCGCGGGGGCGGCTGTACCGGTAACGCACAAACCACTGGGCTGCATCGCCGAGGTAGCGCGTGGGCAGGTTGCCTTTTTTGTCGGGGTTCGCTTCTGAAAAGCCTTTCTGCTGTTCCGGCGTTCGTTCGTAGCGAAGAATCAGGTAGTTATTTACTGGCGTAGGCAGCGTACCAAATAGCCCCGACTCAGTAACGGTCACAAAGGGCAGCAGCTTCCGAATGGTGGGTAAATCGAAATCCGGAACCGCCTGCAACTCATACACCGATAGCAAATTACCCAGGTCGGTGCGGTACGTCAGCAGGCTACTCAGTTGCCGTTCGGAGAGCAGATATGTAGCGGCCAGTTCGTCGCGGGTGGCGGTGTTGAGGTCGAGCCGGTTGGCGTAGAGTTGCGTCAGCACGTCGAATACCGACTCATAGTCGATACCCTCGGTTTGCACCGGAAACAAATCCTGCAAGTACTGGCTGATGTCGGCGTTCCGCTGGAACGTGGGATTCTGGTTAGCTGGGTTCTGGGCCAATCCCGTCAGCGTTAGCCAGATTGTCATCACCAGTGTGAGATAAAATTTTGTCAAGTTACGGACGGAATTAAACGGTAGGATATAACCGAAAGCGACTGATTACCAACTATTCGGATCAATCTGACGCACAATCCGCCGTAACGTCACACAAACCTACTTTTTAGTATCTCTACCAGTTCACTTACTTCGTCGCTGCTCATATCCCACATGTATTGACTGGCGTAGCGGTACGAGATCAAATCCAGTGCCTGCCCATAATTATCCAGCGAATCGATCTCGTCAATAGCCTGGTTATATGCATTCGTATTGCCATTGAATAACTGGTTGATGAACCGAAACTTCTGATTGAGCGAAATGCTGCGGGCTACGGACTCCACGGGCAAATGCCGAAAACTCTGCGCCATCGTCGGCGATTCATCGGCAGCGGCTTCGCGCAGGGTATCGTTCAGTGACGGAGCCGCATTGGCAGCCATCATAAGCGGTTCGGCGTCGGTATTACTGGGGCGCGACAGTCCCCCCGTCTGCATCTGCGACGGATAGGCCGTGGGCGCAACCGGCGTTGGTCCGGCGGCTGGCCCAATGGGTTCGTTCGAGAAAATTGGTCCGCCGGAACCGCCTTCATCGGCTAACTGCGGTGCGGGCCGGGACGCCGGACCGGTCTGATCGGGCTGAGGGGCCACGGTAGCGGTCTGGCGTTCCGGGGGCGTATCGTCGGGAACGGCAATAGCTGGCATCATGGGTGCGGGTGGGTTGGCAGGTTCGATAGCGGCATCGAAAAACGAGCGTACCGGTGGGGCCGGAATAGCGTCGGGAACGTGGCTCCGCAACAGGGCCGATACGTTCATGGGGTGTTTTTCGGCCAGTTTCGCCACAAAGCCATCGTAATGTTCCAGTTCATGGCCTCGCTGACTCAGCACTTCGTCCAGATAACTGATAGCCTGATTGACATAAATGAACGGCTTGCCATTCATCCGCTGTACGATGTAGGCCGGAATGAAAGTATTAATTTTCGTATAGCGCGTAACCTGCTTCAGCACATCGGCGGTGAGCGTAAAATCGGGCTGGTCGCGAAACAACTCATCGAAGTACGAACGGGGGTCGAATACCAGTTCGATGGCCCGACAGGTAGCATCGGCAAGGAGTGGTTCGAGGTGTTCGCGCCGGACAGCGATATGCTGCGATACCACGTTCATAAAATTCTGCATCCCTTCCTGTACATCGGGAGCGGTAAAATCGAAGTACGGGCTTCGGAACTTCTCTGCATCGGCCCGCCACTTTTCAGCCAAACTGCTGATTATCAGCAAGTTTATCTGTGGAATGGTGGTGAGCGACATAATCTGCTGACCGCTCAGGGTGGGTCCCTGCTGATAAGCGTCGGCGGCTACCCTGCGGGCGTAGTTCTTACAGTATTCAGAAAGGGCGTTGGCGTTGAACTTGTTCGACATTGGGAAAAGTCTTTTTTTTGTAGGGGGCTTAAGTAAAAGACAGGAATTACGCGGCTTGTTTAAAACGGACGAAAGTCATGCTGGTATATCGCCCGGTGTTCCGTCGTAAATATATCTATTTCATTGCCAACCCATCCGTTACCGCTTCTAAAATCAAAGTCAACGGCCTGCTGATACCAATTATGTTCATTGAACCCACCCGACGGCGCGAGCCGCCCCACCTCCGCACCGGCTGGATCGAAGTAATCTGCGGGTCTATGTTTTCGGGGAAAACCGAAGAACTGATTCGGCGGCTTACGCGCGCGCGCATTGCCCGGCTTAACGTCCAAATCTTCAAACCGGCCATCGATACGCGCTACCACGACAAAAACATCGTCTCGCACTCGTCCCTGACCATTCCCTCCACACCCGTACAAACGGCGGGCCAAATCCTGAATCTGGCCGGTAATTGCGACGTAGTGGGCATTGACGAAGCGCAGTTTTTCGATCACGAAATCGTGGACGTCTGCACTACCCTGGCCAATCAGGGGCAACGCGTCATTGTGGCGGGACTGGACATGGATTTTTCGGGCAAGCCCTTCGGCTGCATTCCGCAACTGATGAGCATGGCCGAATACATTACTAAAGTTCATGCCATCTGCGTAGTCTGTGGCGACGTGGCCCATTACTCGTACCGGCTCGTACCCTCGCAAGAGCGCGTCCTGCTGGGCGAAACCGACAGCTACGAAGCCCGTTGCCGGCGCTGCTTTAATCTCGGTGAAGCCGCCATCCGCAAAGAGTGGGCGTATGAAGACGTTTCTTAAGGAATGATAAATTATGAATGATGAATTATCCTGTCGCCGGAAACCAGGCAGATGGTACCGAATAGTTAAGCTACTTCTGGCATTCATAATTTATCATTCGTCATTCATCATTAGCGCAGCGCAGCCCGGCACCTGGCAAACGCACGTCAGCTACCGGTCGGGGCAGTCGGTAACGGTGGTCGGGGGAAAAGTCTATGCCGCTACGCAGAACGGTTTTTTCTACTACGATACAACGGCCCGCGAAACCACCACGCTCTCGAAAGTACAGGGCCTGAGCGATGTAGGCATCAGTCGACTGCTGTATCTGCCCGATCAGAACCGGGTGCTGATTGCCTATCGGAACGGTAATCTCGATTTCCTGACCGTATCGTCTACCGGCGAACCGGGCAGCCTGCCTGGCAGTGTGCTGAACGTGAACACAATTGTTTCGGCCACCAACCTGCCCGCGTTACGCGGAATAAACCATCTCAACCGCATTGGCAACAACGTGTATCTCAGTACCGATTTCGGGCTGGTTGTGCTGGATGTGGTCCGCAACGAGATTCGCGATACGTACTTCAGTCGCCGGGCCGATGGCTCGGCTTTGCCCATCCTGCAAACAACCGCCACCTCCGACAGTCTCTTTGCCCTGACCGAACCCGCCCGCCCGGTTACGGGTCCGCAGCCGCCGGGAATGGGGCGGCAACTCCAGGCCATTCGGTTTGCGCCGGGCGTGAACCTTGCCGATCCGGCCAACTGGCGAAATATCTCCGTACCCGGCCCGGCACCGGAAATCATCATAGCTGACCAAAACCAGCTGTTACTGACGGTGAACCGCGTGGGCGTTTTTGTACGGCAGGGCGGGCAGTGGGTACAGACGCAGTCTGCCACGAGCGAGTACGTCCGGCTTTTTACTACGTCGGCAGGGGTTGTGCTGACTACCAATCAAACGATTACGTTGCCGGGAATGGCTTCGCGACCGGCTCCGTTGGTCGTAGACCCACGCGAGGTTGTACTGACGGGTGGCCGGATTTGGGTGGCCGACCGGCTGTCGGGACTGCTGACCGGCGTGGGCAGCACGTTTCTGCCGGTAGCACCCGAAGGTCCGGCCCGCGATAATTTTGTGCAGTTGTTCAGCGATGCCCATACCCTGCTTACGGTGTCGAACGGGCCATTTGACGGGACGTTTGCCGGGACAAATCCGGGAAGTACCAGCCTGTTTTCGGTACCTGACCAACGCTGGAGGGGTCTGACTGCGCCACAAATTGGCTATAATTCAGCCGCCTTCGTTCCGGGTAGTCAATCGCTTTTTCTGGGCAGTTACGGCAGTGGCTTGTGGCAACAGACCAGTCAGGCTCTTAGTCCGGTACCACTTCCCGCCACTATCAGCCCGTTTATCAGCAGTCTCGCTGCCGATGTACTAGGCAATCTCTGGATTATTACCGCTGGCCCCAACGCCGGGCGGGCCACCCTGCACGTACGCCGACCCGACGGAACGTTTCAGTCGTTTCCCAGCGTAAATCCGCCCAGTATTGCGCAGGTGGTTCCCGATGATAACGGCTTTTTGTGGATGCGGCTGGACGGGGGCGGAGGGCTACTGGTGTTCGACCCGCAAACCAACCGAACCCGCTTTCTGAGTACGTTCATCAATGAAGGCAATCTGCTCACCAACAGCATCCAGTCGCTCGTAAAAGACCGAAACGGAGCCATCTGGGTCGGTACGGACCTCGGCCCGACAGTATTTGATTTTCCAGCGGGTGCGTTCGATGCCGTCGTGCAGGCGCAGCCGCCCCGCATCAACGGGCGCAGGCTGCTGGCGGGCGAGGTCGTTACGGCGATGGCGGTAGACGGCGGCAACCGTAAATGGATTGCCACCCGCAGCGGTCTCTACCGTGTCTCGCCCGATGGTTCGCAGATTCTTGACGTATTCACCGCCGAGAACAGTCCCCTCCCGAGCAGTACCATTCGGTCAGTTGCCATTGAACCCACGGGCGGGCGCGTGTTTACCCTGACCGATAAAGGCATCGTTTCGTACGGCGGACAGGCCACCGAACCCGCCGAAATGCTTAGCAAGCTGACCATTTTCCCCAACCCCGTCCGGCCCGACTTTACAGGCGTAGTGACCATCAACGGCCTGACCAACAACACGACGGTAAAAATCATGGATGCGGGCGGGCAGTTGACCTACGAAACCCGCTCGCAGGGCGGCACTGCCACCTGGGACCTGCGCGACTACCGGGGCCGCAACGCCCAGACCGGCGTTTATCTCATTGTCATCGTTGCTGCCGACGGTACTGAGGGCATAGCGGAAAAACTGGCGGTGGTGCGATGAAGAGGAGCCAGTATAGCCCTTAATCCACAGTACTGAGTCGGTCAAAAAAACGTGCCTGACGCCTTCTTGCTTCTCATCCTGCTGTCATCCCGCCGTCCAGCTGCAACGCCTGACCGGTAGTAAAGGCATTATCATCGGCGCAGAGCCACAGAATGGCCTGGGCAATCTCGTCGGGCTGACCAAAGCGCCCCATCGGAATCATCCGGCGCATCCGGTCTTCCATACCTGGTGCAGCCTGAATCAAATCATCGACCATGGCGGAGTGGGTATAAACCGGGCAAACAGCATTAACCCGGATGCCCTGCCTTACGTACTCTAATGCGGCTGTTTTGGTCAGACCGATTACGGCGTGTTTGGCCGCGCTATACGGCGCCCCCATCGGCATTCCACGTACACCGGCAATACTCGACACATTGACGATGCGGCCGCCCGGATTTTCCTGTCCCAGCATTTGCCGAATCTGGTACTGCATCCCGTAAAATACGCTGCCGACATTGATGGCCATCATCTGGTCGAAATCGTGCTTCGACTGGTCGAGCAGCTTGCCAAATTTACCGCCAATACCCGCGTTGTTGACCGCGACGTCTAACCGGCCAAACACTTCGACTGTTTTGTTGATAGCCGCTTCGATTTGGGCTGGGTCGGCAACGTCGCAACGGACGAAGAAGGCGTTGCTACCGGCCTGTTTAATTTGCTCGACGGTTTCTTGGCCAGTCGTTTCGTTGATGTCAGACACGGCAACTTTGGCTCCCTGACCGGCAAAGGCGAGGGCCGTAGCCCGCCCAATGCCCGCCCCCGCGCCCGTGATAAAGGCAATCTGTTTGCTGAATTGCATAACGTACTGTTTTGCATGAATGAAAATGATGCGCCGAAAATAAGGCTATTTCGTTGTTTACTATCGGTTTTTTCATGAACAACCGCTTCTGGAAGTATACCACTGCTGGTGCGCTGCTCATCGTTCTGCTTTATTTCGTTTCGATGAAATAGCAGAGCTGGCTCAACGGTTATGGTTCGACGGCGGTACGATTATCCTCAATACAAAACCGGACGAACCCGCTTTCATGGCGGGTTCGTCCGGTCTATTGCCCGTCCGTCGCGACGGACGAGGCTACGCTGACGTGCTTGTGGCTGTAATTACAACCCAAACGCCGACAGCTTCACGAACTCACGTACGCGGCTGTCAATTTCGTCCTGGGTGAGGTTCAGAATCCGCTCGGCACCGAACTTCTCGACGCAGAACGACGCCATTGCCGAACCGTAAATAATGGCCCGCTTCATGTTATCGAACGAGGTGTCGTCGGTTTTGGCGAGGTGGCCGATGAAACCGCCCGCAAACGTATCGCCCGCGCCGGTAGGGTCGAAAACCACGGCTAGCGGCAGGGCGGGGGCGAAGAAAATCTGGTCGTCCTGAAATAGCAAGGCCCCGTGTTCGCCTTTTTTGATGATAACCGTTTTTGGTCCCATCGCCCGGATTTTGGCCGCTGCGGTTACGAGTGCGTATTCTTTGGTTAGTTGCCGGGCTTCTTCATCGTTGATAACCAGCACATCGACCATCGAAATGGTCCGCATCAGGTCGTCGTTGGCAATGTCAATCCACAGGTTCATGGTATCCATCACGACCAGTTTGGGGCGGTTGTGCATCCGTTCCATCACCATCTGCTGAATGGCGGGGGCGGTATTTCCCAGCATCAGGTAATCGCAGTTCTGGTACGAATCAGGAATGATCGGGTCGAAATGTTCCATCACGTTCAGCTGCGTTTCGAGCGTATCGCGCGTGTTCATGTCGTTGTGGTACCGGCCCGACCAGAAGAACGTTTTCTCACCGGGCCGAATCTCCAGCCCGTCGGTGTTGATACCGTGTTCCGTGAACGTATCAATCATCGACTGCGGAAAATCGTCGCCTACAACGGCCACAAGGTTATTGTCTTTCGTGAAATACGACGACGAAAGCGTGATGTAGGTGGCGGCTCCGCCAATGATTTTATCGGTCTTGCCGAAGGGCGATTCCAGCGCGTCGAACGCCACGGAACCAACTGTTAGTAAGCTCATTGTTTTTCTTTTTTTCGCCCAATTGCCGGGCAGCGTTTAAACGGTTTTGTTCGGTCGAACAGATACCGGTAGGTAATGTGCGTTTTGACGATGGTCGAGCCGAGCTGACTCACGAACCGGACCATGATCGGGTTAAAATCGCCGACCCAGTTCATCTCCATCGTATCGTACTGGAAGTTGGGTGTTTTTTCGGCTTCGTAGGGCATCCGCAACCCAATGGCCGCTTCCAGACCCTTGCCCTGATGCGCTGGTGCCACGCCAAACACCACACCGAACACTTTATGGTTGGTTTTACGGAGCATATACCATAGGAATTTCAGCTTACCCACCAGATCGAGTTTGCCGTTGACGTGCTTGAAAATCTGGTTCAGTTCGGGCAGCGATACAAAGAAAGCCACCGGCTCGTCGTGGTAGTACGCGAAGTAGATAATCTTCTCGTCGATGACCGGCTTCAGCTTCTGCATGAGCGACTGCGCCTGCTCTGCCGACATTTCTTTGACGCCCGCGTGGTGGCCCCAGGCCGCATTATAGATGTGCCGGAAGGCTTCGGCGGCAGCGGGCAAATCGCGCTTGTTCAGCGTGCGGAAGCTATAATCGGGGTTGTCAAATATCCGCTGTGCCCGGTCCTTCACCGACTGCGCCATGTTGGTCAGCCCGGCCCAGGTCGTGGGAAGCTCAAACGTGAACTGTTTGAAATAATCCTGAAAGCCGTACTGCTCAAAAAACCCGACGTAATAGGGCTTCGTGTACGGCATGCAGTAGTTCGGCTCGCGGTCGAATCCTTCTACCAGCAACCCCCACCAGCGGTCACGGTCGCCAAAATTGATGGGGCCGTCCATGGCTTCCATACCGCGCTTTTGTAGCCACGTCTTACCCGCGTCGAAGAGGCTGAACGCGGCTTCTTTATTGTCGATGCACTCGAAAAAGCCCATCCCGCCGGTGGGCTGGTCGTTGTCTAAGCTGGCAATGTCATGGTCAATGAAAGCCGCCACGCGCCCAATGGTCTCGCCCCCGTCGTTCAGCAACAGGTACCTGACGCATTCGCCGTGTTCAAAGCGGCTGTTGCGGGCCGGGTCGAACACCTCCTCCACGTCGGTATTGAGCGGGCGAATCCAGTACGAATCACTTTTATAGAGCCGCACGGGAAACTGAATAAACTCTTTCTGGTAACGGGCATTGGAGCCGACCTCAACAAGCTGCATTCGATAGACGGGAGAGATAAAGCCGCAAAAATAGCGAAACCACCCGAACCCGCCTTAGAAGGGGTTTAAGTTAATCGCTTTGGCGCTACAAGCGCGGCTCTTGGCCGTGTTCTGCGTTATTTTTCTCGCCCGTAGCTATGGCTACGCGCTCAAAAAATGCCTTGAACACATCCAAAATCCACTACTTGTAGTCTCAAATCGCCAACTCAAACCCCTTCTTTCTCCTCGCCCAGCCCACCAATAGACTCGCAGACGTACGTTGGGATGATGCCGGTGGCTAAAATGCGGAGTTCAGCTTCTTGGGGGGCGGTGTTGCCAGTCAGGACGAGTACGGTGTCCAGTCCGAATTTGTTACCGCCCAGAATAT
>JACMPG010000054.1 GCA_014377625.1 Spirosoma sp. | reverse complement strand
TTTTGTGCGGCAGATTGGGGCCAACAGCACCACCAACCTGACCCGTATCGATCAGGGACCGGGAGGGGGCAGCAACACGGCCACCGTTCGGCAGGGAGCCACCACCCAGACGATTACCAGCAATACGGCGCTTATTGGCCAGTACGGCACCAATGGGTTTGCCACCATCGACCATGACTTTAATGGGCGGGCTACCTCCAACCTGGCCAGCATTACCCAAACGACGGGATCGCTCAGCAACACCGCCACCATTACGCAAAGCAGTGGCGCGAACGCCCGGTTCAACGTAGCGGGCATACAGCAGGCGGGCAGCAACGGCTACGCGAATGTTTATGAGGACGCAGGCTCCCGCTTCAATCAGTCTTCTATTCAGCAGGGGGTGGGCAGCAACGGCGACAAAGCCTATATTCGACAGTATGGAAGCTTTACGGCCACGGCCAGCATTAGCCAGAACCTGACGGCCACGCCCGGCGGTTCGAGCAACAACGTAGCCAGTGTTGTGATGGGAACTTATGTTTCTGATGCCGCCAGCATGACCGCCGTAGTTACTCAGGAAGGTAAGAACAACAGTGTTTTGTTGAGTCAGGCGGGTACAGTAGCAGGCCATAAGGCCACCATTACCCAGACGGGTAATAACAACGTCGTAACCGGCCCGTTGAGTGATGCGGTTGTCGCTCCCAATGACATCGCTCCTGGGAATTACGCCCGGCAGGGCGGTGCGGGGCAGGTGCTGACCGTAAACCAAACCTCATTGGGGGGGGCCAGTATATATGGCAACTCGCTATCCCTCAGTCAGCTTGGCACCTCCAATACGGGCACGGTTAACCAGACAATTGGGGCCGGGGCCATGGGCAACAATGTTGGTATGCTCACCCAAAGCGGCACCGGAAACTTTGGTACCGTAACCCAGTTCAATGGTACCATCGTACCCTAATACCTGTTCCCATTGATATACCGCCCGAAACAGCCGTTCTGCTCTGTTTCGGGCATTTTTTTGTCAATCAGTTCACTCTATCTGATGTTAAGCCACTTTTTGAGCAGCTGGTTTAAAGCGGGTCAACTGCCCGGTTATTTTCACGACCGCCTACGACCAGTTTCTGCTCAAAGCGTTTCAGGGCAACGGCATCGCCTACCTGCTCAGACCCTTGTAGGTGCTACAGGCTCTGGCGAGATTCGATGAGCTGAAAACGCAGTTGGGCGGGGCTGCCACCGCGTCGGGCGGGTTGTCGGCGGCAGTAGTACAGCAACTCCGCGAGGCTTTGCAACCGGCGCAGGCGTCGTACCGCCAGCGGTTCACGGTGAAACTACGGCAGGGAGCCAGACCCGGCGCACTTTTTCCGGCTCAACCGTAGCGAAATCATCCACGTCCGCCACGTCGAACGCACTGAACCCTACTCCGGCGACCGGCTTGCTGTGCGGCTTGGGGCAGTCACAGGCGTTCATTTCCAGCCCTACGCGCACCTCAGCGTTACGTAAATGGCTTGATGCATAGCCGTGTGAATTTCCCTAAAAGGCAGAATTTAATGGGGTGGCTTCCGGTTATAAAGCAAAATCGTTCGTTAGACTGACATCCGAACAAAAGCGATGCTTTTCGAACAACCGTAACTACCCCATGACAAAGCCACTCGTTAAATTCATTAACAAAGACAAATCGACCTTTTTTTCGGTCCTGCGCCAGCGTATCGACGTCTATTTTACCGATACGGCACAGGTTCGGCATGGCACAGGTGGCATGGTTGTTAAAGGTTTGATAATGATGGCCCTGATGCTGATTCCGTATAGCCTGATTATCAGCAATCAGTTTTCTCCGCTGGTCATGCTGGGGCTGGTCGTACTGATGGGAATTGGTAAGGCGGGTGTGGGCATGGGCGTCATGCACGACGCCAATCACGGGTCGTTTTCCGAAAAAAAGTGGATCAACAGCCTGTTTGGGGCGAGTCTGTTTCTAATTGGCGGCAACGTAAAAAACTGGAAAACGCAGCACAACACACTCCACCATACCTACACCAACATTCACGACGTTGATGAGGACATTACCGGTAAACCATGGCTACGTCTTTGCGCGAGTGAAGCCCACAAGCCGTACCACCGCTTTCAGCACATCTATGCCTTTGGGTTATACGGGCTGATGACGTTCTCCTTTCTGGCCAAAGATTTCCGGCTGGCCCTGACCTACAACCGCCAACACGCCGAAGGCACGGGCAAAGTAGCCCCATTTACGCGGCAGGACATGGGCGTTCTGGTGTTGAGCAAAGTTATCTATGCGGTATTCATTGGGGTTATTCCACTGGTTTTCACGGATATCTCATTCGGGCAGTGGCTCATTGGATTCGTGGTATTGCACTTTGTGGCCGGGCTGATTCTAAGCATCGTGTTTCAACTGGCACACATCGTAGAAGGGGCGTCACAACCCCTGCCCGACGGGCTGGGCAGCATACAAAATGCCTGGGCCGTTCATCAGTTGCTGACAACGGCCAACTTCCGCTGTTCGCGGCTGGTGTCGTGGTACATTGGCGGGCTGGACTATCAGATCGAGCATCATTTGTTTCCGTCGGTGTCTCACCGGCACTACCCCGCTCTGGCCCGCATTGTGCAGCAAACGGCACAGGAGCACCATATTCCGTACAACCAGAAACCATCGTTCGGCGCGGCTTTGCAATCGCACGTGCGGATGCTGCGGACATTGGGGTGAGGTACACCTATACCGAGAACTGATAGCCTACCGAAAAGCCCGAAAAGTCTTTGTGCAGACAGTGCGAGGTAAGCAGCAGCCCGTTGGCTCCTTGGCGCCGGACGGCAAGATAGTGGAACATGGGTTTGTACTCGGCGGCTAAGTCGGGAAGTTTGCTGGGCGAGGTATTCAGCGGTTGCCGCAGTCCGCCACCACCACCAATAATCAGAAACGTTTTCCCGTCGAATTCGTACCGTTCAAAGGCGTGGGAATGTCCCGTAATGAACAGTTTCGCTTTTTCAGACTGTTTATACAACGGCACAAACCGCTGTTGTACCAGTTTGGACGATCCCACCAGTTTGCTGTTCGAGTAGGGCGCGTGGTGGCAGGTGACAATGACAACGGCAATGGCCGGGTCGGCGTCGAGATCGGTCAGGGTTTGCTCATACCATACATGCTGTTTACGGATATTCTCTGCCGACATAGTACTGAAGTTGGAATTGAGCATCACGACGGCCCGGTCGCCGGTGCGCTGTACGTAGCCGGTGGGGCTGTGGTCAGGAAACCGCTGCTGGAAATTTCGCTCGCCTTTGCGGGGACGGCCCATTACGTCATGATTCCCCATAATGGCGTACACGGCGGTCTCGTTTTCGGTACACCGTGCCAGGAATTCATCAATTACGGGCCACTTTTTGGTGCGGTAGCCGAGCGAGACGATATCGCCGAGCCAATACAGCACAGGCGGTTTTTTACGCAGGATTTCGGTGAAGATAATGCGGGTGGCTTTCGTATTCTGGTGGGTTCGCAGCACCAGCCGCTCCACCAGCATGGGGGCCTGGGTATCGCTCAGAAATATGCTTTCGTTGTCACTATTTGTCATTCGCTATCATGTCGATATACCAGCATTTAAAAACCTAAAAGGTCTCAAAAAGACCTTTTAGGTTTGAAGTATTACCACGTAAAAGCCCGCCAGACCAATTTAAGCTGGGCCGTAAAAGCCGCATCTTCAGTAGCAGCAACGTTAAACCATTCTACTTCGGCAGCTACGCGAAACCGCCGACCGATGGGCTGAGTGTACGCCCCCGCTACCATCCAGCCCAGACTCGTTTGGCTTTCGGCCACCGTACCGGCATAGCGCAACCGGGACTGAACAAGGTACGCGCCCGTACCACCCGATATGGACAACCGTCGGGCCAGACTCCGTTCCGTACCCGACAGCCAGGCCAGAGGCATCGAGAAAACCAGCAATATCGGGATGGCCTCCACATTTACCCGCGCCGATTCGCCAGCGGTTACGCCCCGGTACGAATACATGGGTACCCAACCGGTTTCCAGGCCAATACGCAGCCGGTGGTCGGGGTGCCACATGACCCGCACCGTAGCCGGCATGCCAAACCGGCTCATCCGAAGTTGCTCCAGCGGGGGCGGCACGCCGAGATGCGATGCATAATACGATAAACCGCCCCCCGCCGTAATTACGAGTGTATAAGGCCCGCGCTTACTGGCTGTCGAGTCGGTTTGTGCCGTTGCCACCAGGTCCGTCAGCAGCAGCGTCAGTATGATCCAGAAAGAGGTACGGCCCCGGAAAGTCATAGCTGTTTGGTGTAGTGATAATACGCTACAGTGGGTGAATAATTGGAGAGAATGCCATTGAACTGCCCCTGATTGATAAACTCGTCGATGAACTTAGGCTCATCCAGGGTCCACACAAATACGGTTCGGCCCTCGGCTTTCATGGCCTGCACTTCGTTGGTTTGCGGACCGAGGGTCCAGCGGGGTGCCCATATTTTCGCGCTCAGACTGCGGGTAATGGCCGTGTCGAGTTCGCACAAAATGGGGGTATTGCTCTTGTCGGCCAGTGCCTTGTATGAATCGACGGCGTCCTGCGTGGGCAGTCCAATCACAATTTGCAGTTTACGGCCAAGCTGCGCGGCCCGCTGCCTAAATTTCTGTTGAAGAACCTGCACCTTGTCCATTGGACCAATGTACTTGGTGTCGAGCCAGACAAATGTCAGATTTGTATTGCTGATAACCGTTTCGAGCGCATCTTCGAGTGTCGGGATCTGCTCGCCATTAATGAGCCGGACGAGCGTGGTCAGTTGCTGGTACGTATAGTCTTCAATGGGGCCTTTGAGTCCGTTTTTCCGGATGAGCCGCAGGTTCAGCGTGTTGTCGTGATACAGAATGGGTACCCCGTCTTTGGTATAGCGTACATCAATCTCGATACCCGTAGCTCCCAGTCTCGACGCCAGTTTAATCATGTCGAGCGAATTTTCGGAGGTAGGCAACAGGTCGGAGGTACGCCCACCGCTCCGGTGCGCCAGAATGGCGAATGATTCGGTATTAAGCGGCCGGCGGTAGGTCAGACGCAGGGGTTGAGACGGCTCGGCTGTTTTTTCGCTGAATGCACCATCCAACATGAGCGTATCGCCCTCGGCCAGCTGACCCCGGTATGGCCGTACCTGCCCGCTGCGCGTTGTTTTGATCGACAGGCGCGCGCGTCCGGTTTCAGTATTGACCAATTTCCGCCAGTAACCGGCCAGGGCCATCGTATCGGCTTTGACTACTTCGAAGTTGAAATACCCCACGTCAGTCCCGGTAAAAACCGATAGGTAGTGGGTTGTGTCAGGGCCGTTTACCACATAAGTCCATTTCACGGCCACCTGTTCGCCAAACTGACTGCTCCCCGTCGTTACAGCGTACACACCTTCTATGGCCTTCCGGACAGACGGCGTAAACTGACCTGCTCCCGGCCTGTTGGCAAAGGTATGGGGTACAGGAGCCTCGTATTCTTTTTGACATCCAGTCAGACTCAGCAGCAAAATGGAAAGGTAACAGAGCGTTTTCACAGGATGAAGTTGAAGATAAGTTGGGGGTAAAACAGGTCCCGGTCGAACGTGTCAAAAAGCGACCAGAACTGCCAGTTGAAGTTGGAGTAAGCCGCCCGCAACCCCAGCGATACGTGCCGGTTTCCGTAGAAAGGTTGCTCCAGAACGGCCGTAAAAGCTACCCCGTTGAAACCCCGGTTTCTATTCTCGATAGCCAGCGTACCCACCTGCGAACGGTAGTATAAATCAGTAATGGCCTCGCCTTTTACGCTCAACTGCAATTCGCGCGTAAGTCGATAGCCCAGCGTCAGGTTCGGCATATTCTGCACGCCATATGCCTGACTATTAAACACATCTTTCAATTTCAACACGCCCATCCATCCGTGTACATCGTCGCCAACGGATAAGAACAGGCGGTCAGTCAGGGGCGTAGCCCAGCGCACACCCAGCGACAGGTTGCTTTGGATAAACTGCGTTTGCAGCCGACTTACCACAAAAAAACGTTTAGTCAGACCACGCTGAAGGTTAAAATCAACTGCCGGCACGCTTAGCCTTATCTCTTCGGTCAGGGCGGGGGGCGTGGTGGTAAAGACCGCACCGAGCGACTTGCGCCACTCGCCGGGGCGCGGTGCCTCCGGAAAATAAATGGCGGGCTGATGAACAGCGAGATCAATAGCCCGTGAGTGATCGGCAGGTAGTGGCCTACGCTGTGCCGAAGCAACAAGAGTCAGGAGGCAAAATGGCAAGCCGATGAGATGACGCAGATACACGTTGAGTAGGCGGTAGTGAATGGAGTAATGAGGTAAACACCATTCACCCGGCTTGTGTTGCAAAATGGCCTGCCCGGCCACGCCCCCGCAGCGCTTGCCCTGTTAGCCGACGTGATAGCCATACCTCCCATCATCTGCCTTACTTCTGTTTCCTATACCCGTGTATCTTTGCCCGATGCAGTTGATACTTCACCCCGCCGACCTGCGGCTTCGCCATACGTTTACCATTGCCCACGATAGTCGCGATGTGCAGCCCACGCTGATTGTTGAACTGCGCGATGGCGCTTTTTCCGGATATGGCGAAGCGACGGCTACCCGCTACTACGGCGTCACAATTGCTGGCATGGCCGCCGACCTCGAAGCCATCCGCAATACAATTGAAGCCCATGAACTGGCCAACCCTGAAACGTTCTGGGCCGATATGCAACCGCATTTGGCCAGCAATCCATTTGCCCTGTGCGCGCTCGACCAGGCCGCGTGGGATTTATGGGCCAAACGTCAGCAAAAGCCGCTCTATCAACTCTGGCACCTCGATTCATCCAACAGCCCACTGACTAATTATACTATTGGCCTCGATACGCCCGAACGGATGGTTGAGAAAATGCAGGAGTGGCCCTGGCCGCTGTATAAAATCAAGCTGGGTCGTCGGGCCGATACCGATTTAGAAACCATACGGCTGATGCGTGAGCATACTTCCGCCCTGTTCCGGGTTGATGCTAACTGCGGCTGGACGGCTGAGCAGACCATTGCCCTTGCACCCAAACTGGCCGCGCTGGGCGTTGAGTTCATCGAACAGCCGCTACCCGCCAATGATTGGATCGGGGCAAAGCAAGTGTTCGAACAATCGGCTTTGCCCATTATTGCCGATGAGAGTTGTATCCTGGAAAGCGACGTAGATCGGTGTGCAGGCTATTTTCACGGGATAAATATCAAACTAACCAAGTGTGGAGGCATAACGCCCGCCCGTCGTATGATTGCCCGCGCCCGCGAGTTGGGTTTGCAGGTTATGGTTGGCTGCATGACCGAGTCGAGCGTGGGCATTTCGGCCATTGCACAGCTGCTGCCCCTGCTTGATTATGCCGATCTGGATGGCGCGTTACTTATTGCCAACGATCCCGCAACCGGCGTTACGTTTGATAATGGCCAGATCATGTACGCCAGCGAAAACGGTACCGGCGCGCAACTAAATTAAATAGCAAAAAGTGGAAGAGCGAAAAAGTGATCTAACCACGTTCACTGTCAATCAGTTACCTGACCGGACTATTCGGCATGAGGGCCGCGAGTATCTGTTTTTCAGCGGTACGTCGTATCTGGGTATGTCACAGAACCCAGCGTTTCGGCAGCTGGTAACGGGGGCCATTGAGCAGTACGGAACGTCGTACGGGAGTTCGCGCAATGGGAACGTCGAACTGGCGGTCTATGCCGAAGCCGAAGCGAAACTGGCTCGCCGGGTAGGTGCCGAAGCCGCGCTGACGCTCTCATCGGGTATGATGGCCGGTCAGGTGGTGGTGCAGCATTTGCGGGCGCGGCACACGCAGTTTGTGTATGGCCCCCAGACGCACCCGGCCCTCTGGCATGAATCCACCGTTGAGCTGCCTACTACGTCGTTTACTGACTGGATGGCGCAACTGCCTGCACAACTCGACGCCCTGCCACCCGGTCCGGTAGCTATTCTAATCAATTCGGTCGATGCCCTGCGGTCGGCTTATTACGATTTTACGTGGATTGCCGGATTGCCGACGGGTCAGGACATTACGATTGTTGTCGATGATTCGCACGGGCTGGGGTTGTTGCATGGTGGCTCAGGGATTTGGCCAGAGTTGATCCAGAAGCCGGGCATTCGGGTGCTGGTAACGGCTTCGCTGGGTAAGGCAATGGGTCTGCCGGGAGGTGTTATTTTTGGCGATACCGATAGACTGACTGCGCTACGTCGCACGGCATTTTTCGGGGGGTGTTCACCCATCCCGCCCGCTTATCTGGCCGCTTACTGCCGGGCCGACGAAGTGTATCAGCAGGCATATAGTCAACTAAAAGAAAACATAAAGCTGGCCGAAGCCCTGCTCGACAAAACGGCTCTGTTCAGTCATGCAAAAGGCTATCCGATTTTCTATACCGAGCGCGACGACCTTTACCCGTTTTTGCTGGAACACGGCATTCTGGCGTATTCTTTCGCATACCCTACCCCCCAAAGTCCGGCCAATACCCGCCTTGTCATCAGCGCGTACCATACCTTCGGTGATATTCAAAAGCTGGCCAATGCCCTCTACACGTATCTTTTTTAGCCAGGTGAAAAACGGACTGACTGATAACGAAGCAGATGTACTTCGTTATCAACCAGTCCGTTTCCTATGCGTTGGTTAGTGCGTGTATGATACTGGCTATTACACAAACTCCACGCCCCGTTCTTTGGCGTCGGCTACGAATGCTTTTACCTGCTGTTCTTCTTCTTTCCGGCAGATCATCAGCACGTTGTCATACTCGGCCACAATGTAGCCGTCCAGTCCGTTCACGACTACGAGCCGGTCTTTAGGGGTTTTAATGATGCAGTTTTTGGTATCGTAGAGCAGAATATGCCCGTCAACAACGTTCAGGTCGTGGTTTTTCTCCGATACTTCGTACAGCGACTTCCAGGTACCCAAGTCCGACCAGCCGAAATCACTGAGCAATACGTACACATTATCGGCTTTTTCCATCACCCCGTTGTCGATAGAAACGTTTTTCGTCAGCGAGTAGGCCCGGTCAACAAAGGCTTTCTCGTAATTGGTATAGTAGGCTTCTTTCCCCTCATCAAAAACCTCGGCCACGTCGGGCAGGTACTTACTGAAGGCTTTAATAATTGAGCGTACGTTCCAGACGAAGATACCGGCGTTCCAGACAAACTCGCCACTATCCATAAACTGCTGTGCCAATTCCAGATGGGGCTTTTCGGTAAAGGTCTTTACCTTGAGCGGCTTCTGATTTTTGGTATCCACACCCTCTTCAGGAATGTACTGAATGTAGCCATAACCTGTATCGGGGCGGCTGGGCTGAATACCGAGTGTAACCAGAATATCCTCTTGCGCCGTAGCGGCCAAAGCTGTTCTAATAGTTTTCTGGAACTCGTCCTGCTTCAAAATAATATGATCGGCGGGGGCCACTATGATGTTGGCATCGGGGTCCTGCTGCGCAATTTTATAGCAGGCGTACGCTACGCAGGGAGCGGTGTTGCGGGCAACCGGCTCGCACAAGATCTGATCGTCAGAGAGTTGCGGCAACTGTTGCTGACACAGGTCTTTGTAAAGCGAACTGGTGACGATATAGATATGCTCGGGTGGGCAGATACCCTCGAAACGGTCGGCGGTCTGTTGCAGTAGTGTGCGGCCCGTACCCAAAACATCATGAAACTGCTTGGGGTAACTCGTGCGGCTAAAAGGCCAGAAGCGGGTGCCAACGCCCCCTGCCATAATGATGACGTATGTGTGATTCATGAATATCGTAGCGGATCGAACCTATAAATTCAACCACAAAGTTGCTACTATCTTACTGGTTTGACCAACAAAAGGTTTGCCGCAGGTGTGATTTGTGAGCAAAAGGAACGCTCTGGCATAGATATGTCCGTTACGGTTTGCCAGTATGTGCACTGTTGCGGTAATGTTCCTGCAGGAGGTCTTCGCCAAAATCATTGGTGAGGTCGCGCACAACGGTATGGATGTGGTTGGCGTTTGTCTGCGTGTTGTCGTACTCGATCAGAATAGTCGGACCATGAATGCGGTAATACCAGCCCTTACCCACGCTGAGCTCCGGCGTCAGGTCACCTGCCCAGGCAAAACGGAGATTATCCAGCCCGGCCTGTTCCAGTTTGTCCATCTGCTGTTTGGCCAGTGTGATACGATAGTTTTTCAGGTAAACCTGCAGTAACTCCATGAACATAGCCCGCTGCTCTTTGGTCATGTCAGCCAGCTTCAGACCATCCATCCGCTCAATAGATGCTTTGCGTTTATTGGCCGTCACGATTTCAGGATAGGCTACCGCATCAACAATGACCTGTTTACGCTGGTCGGCATTTAATGATTTCAGCAGATCGAAGGCCAGATCAGTTTCCCGTTCAAACAGCCGTTTGCCTTTCTGGGGCAGGTCCTTAATACGGGGATTTTGCATTCGTTTATCGGCCATTGTGCTGTCAAAGGCCAGCACAGCCGGATTGATGCCGAAAAATGTAGGCGTCTGGGCCAGTACCTTACCGGTTCTGGACAGAAAATGCAGAGACAAATGATGGCCTTCAACGCGCCAGCTCCAGGGTTCCTGTGCAGCAGGATTGCCAAAGATGGTGAACGAATAGTTGGTTGGGTCGCGGTAGGTGTCGTTAGGCGGGCGGTTGTCAATTACGCGCAGGACGTTTTCCATATCCATAATGCCCGTTGCTCTCTCGTAACCCTGCTGGCTGAGACCGGTTTTGAGCAGTGTCATAGCGGCCTGACGCTGTGTTTCGGTCATGTTACGCATGGATAGTCCCTTGCGTTCACGGGGTACGTAGTGCCAGTTATAGCGTTCTTCGTCGGCCAGTGGATACGTTACCTGCCGTTGCTGTTCGGGCGAGAGCGTTTGCATGAATGCCGTGGCGGCATCGAGCATATCGTCTTTTACTCGCTTTTCGGCAGTCGGCGATGTGGTTGTGGCACGGTGAGAAACGCATGAACTAAGCAATACCAGACAAAAAATCAGCAAGCGGATCATATAGAAGAGATGTTTAAGCAGGTGGGTAAGAATTTAACCCTGTAGCGTACGATTTTGAAAGGTCATAATCATCGGTATTTACTTTTGTTCGGGGTTGCCAATCGACCCGGCTCATTCAAAAAAGGTTGATTAGCCGTTCATTCAAAAATTGGCACGATTCTTAACAACTGGTACCCTTCCACAGTTGTAGAGATAATTCCCCTATACACCCCGCACTATGTCCACTCGCTCTACCCAAAACTTTAACTCGCTAGACAACCTCGCTATGCGTTATCTGAGTCAGTCGCTCACGGTGCCGCACCCAACAGACGAGCCATATGTATTAAACGATCTGGAGAGTCGGGTTATCCGCCGTACCAAGACGGCCACACTCGTTGTAGCCGCGTTTCTGGGAATACTCGGTGTTACGCTGTTGTATCTGCCCCAACAAATCTGGCCTGTATTCTTTAGCGATACGCCCATTACGATCAGTGGTAGTGTTTATGAACTGCCGCTCATCACTATTCTTTACGGTGCTTTGCTGGTGTATATCGAGGTCAACCTATTACTGGCCATAAACCGGTGGGGCGTTAAACTTATCATGCACGTTTGCCAGTTTCCGCGCAATCATGACGCACAGTATGACCGTCATCTGCGGGCTTTAGCCGATGCCGCCCTCGAAGAATCAAATAAAGGTATTATTCGATTTGGCGTTGATCCTTACCTGCATCTGCCACGCTGGGGTGTCACGTTCTTTTTGCTGCTCAATCTGGCCAAAGCTGCACTCAGCGAGCTGGCCATCAAAACAATGCTGACACAGGTGGCAGGACGGTACGTATTCCGGCAGATGACCGACTTTGTGGGTGCTCCTTTTTATGCTTTCTGGAACGCCTGGGCATCGTGGCGGGTGTTTCACGAAGCACAGATACGGATTATGGCACCGACTACCATCCGTGAATTTGTCAACGAACTGTACGATGAATGGGGCAAAGATGATCAGTTCCGGTCACTCATTCTGGAAGCCCTGCACTATACCGGCATTCTGAAACGCCAGTACAACTACGCCAACTTTCTGCTGACCGAAACACTGACCGACCGTTTCGCCCTGAAAACTACGGATACGCTCACGGGCCACTTTGCCGAACGGCTGGCAGCCTCGCCCGCTACAGTTAGGCTCAGCATAGAACGATTACTTGTTTTTGGCGTCCTCATCGACGGCAAACTGTCCTGGACTGATCGAAAACGACTAAAGATCCTGCGTAGAAAAGGCGTATTTACGCTGGACATGCAGGATATCGAGCAACTAAGCCGCGAGTACAACGCAGGACGTGGGTTGTGGATTTAATGGAATACAAAGTATTCCATTTTCCTGCCTTAGCGGGCATGGTACTACGTATCAGCCACCGGCAAATCGTTCTTTATGACCCTCACCTCATGAATCCGCTTATCATCGGCGACCAGTACCTCAAATAAAAAATTGCCGTAGGTGATCTGCTCGCCGGGTTGTGGGAGTCGGTTAAAGAGTTCAAGTAGCAGGCCGCCCAGCGATTCGCTATCGCCCTGCACCAGCTCAAACGTATTTGGTTCTGCGTTTAGCACCCGGCACATATCCGGCACTGACGTTTTGCCTTCAAACACAACCGTTCGCTCGTCTTCGCGCCGGTAACCGTCGGGCGCATCATCGTCAAACTCATCGTTTATATCCCCAAAGATTTCTTCGATAATATCTTCCAGTGTAACCAGGCCACGGGTTCCGCCGTATTCATCAACTACAATGGCGATGTGTACACGCTGTTTCTGAAAGTCCTGAAGCAGATAGTCAACCTTCTTGTTTTCAGGGATAAAGTAGGCCGGCCGCATCAATGGCTGCCAATAAAAGGCATCATCCTGATGAATATAGGGCAGTAGGTCTTTAATATAGATAATTCCCTCAACGCGGTCGAGCGATTCGTGATAAACAGGCACCCGTGAGTAGCCCGACGTATTGATCTGCTCGATCAACTGCCCAAACGAAAGATCGTCGGCTACTGCCGATACATCGACCCGTGCCCGCATAACCTGCCGGACGGTTAAGTTGCTGAAATTGACAATACTTTTAAGAATCTCTTTTTCCTCAACGGTAGCATCCTTGCCGGTTAGTTCAACAGCCTGACTCAATTCTTCAGCGGTGAGTTTATAACCCCGCCGTTCAATGCGACGATCAACCTGATTACTCAGGCTAACCAACAGCATCGACAGTGGCCGGAACAGAATTAGTCCCAGGCGGGCCAGCGGTGCCGTTCGGCGGGCCACCATCAGGTTGTTCTGACTGGCATATACTTTGGGTACTATTTCGCCAAACAGGACAATGACCAGTGTGGTCGTGAGCGTAACAGCTGTCAGCACCCAACCTGACCCGTACAGTTCCCGTGCATACGTCCATGCCAGATAAGTAGCGATAACGACGATAGCGATGTTGATGATATTATTGAAGATCACCAGCGATGCCAGCAATCGCTTGGGGCGGTCGAGCAAGAGGGCAATACGCTGTTCGGCGGGGTGTCCACTCTCCCGGCACAAGGCGCGGTCAGCGGGCGAAAGCGAGAAAAATGCCGCTTCGGCAGCCGATACCAGTCCGGCCAGCGTAACCAGCAGCATAAGCAGGGCTGCGTAAGGGCCGTAAAAATCAAAATAGGTGCCCCAGCCGTCTATGACTGGGAGCACCTGTCGAGGAAGAGGATCACTAAGGTCCATGTAAGTCAGATCTCGTTCAACAATCGAGCCACAGGGCGTTAGAACGGCAGATCGTCGTCATTGCCATTGCTCTCAAACGCCGGGGCAGGCTGCTGTGCCGGAGCTGACTGTTGGCGGGCAGGAGCTGGTTTGGCGGGGGCGGGGGCCGCCTGTTGCCGGACAGGCTGCGGCTGTTCAGAACCGTCGTCCTGCCGGTCATTAGGACCACCCAGAAACTGAAACGTAGTAGCCCGCACATTGAGCGAGAAGCGCTCTTTACCTTCCTTGTCCATATAGGTTTCGGTTTTCAACCGACCTTCTACATAGATCTGCTGACCTTTACGAACGTATTTTTCGATGGTTTTGGCCTGATCGTTCCATACCTCGACCCGAAACCATTCTGTCGATTCTACCTGCTCGCCAGAACGGGTGGTGTAGCGTTCGTTCGTAGCTACACTGAACTTGGCAACAACCGAACCGCCGTCTAAATAACGTACGTCGGGATCGTTGCCTACGTTGCCGATGATGATCACTTTGTTTAAGCTTGCCATTACTGAAAATTAGTTAGTTACCGATGAAAATGCGGGATTAGGAGAAATAAAAATACGCAAATGCAGCCACTTATACAAGCACTCGGGCCAAATAGTTCGTAATAATAACGGGCTTGGGCAGCGCACCAATCTGTTCAGGTGTGTACCATTGTAAACCACCCGGCAGCACTCCATTTACTGCATCGGACAACTCAATCTGATAGAACACAGCCCGAATCCGCTGGTGCGACAGCAACTGAACATCGGTTAGGGGCGTACCCATTCCCCGCCCGCTCCGTACCAGATCAGCTACTGACTCCGGCAACGTCAGACCGCGCAAATCAGGCATTGGTTCATCCGTTTCGACTGGATAGAAGTCGAACAGGTTTTGCCATATATCACGATCCGTTCGTTCGCGCAGGGCCAGTCGCTCTCCCTGCCTGAATACCAGATAGCTGATGAACCGCTCCCGAACGGGTGCTTTACGGGCCTTCACCGGTAGTTTATGCTGCTGCCCCGTCTGGTAAGCCACGCAGTGCTGCTGCAACGGGCAGAGCAGGCAGTCGGGCGAAATGGGCGTACACTGGATTGCCCCAAATTCCATAACGGCCTGATTATACGTGGCCGGGTCGTTTGCATGTCCTATGAGCCGGGCCGCCAGTCCGGCAAACGTCTTTTTTGCCGACGTCGTCGTGATATCTTCCGTGATGCCAAATACTCGTGCCAATACCCGATACACATTACCGTCTACCACCGCCACCCGTTCGCCAAAGGCAAACGAAGCAACAGCCGCAGCCGTATAAGAACCTATCCCCTTCATTTTCAGCAACTCACGATACGAGTCAGGGAACTTGCCGCTCAAATGATCGGTTACAAAACAGGCGGTCTGATGTAGGTTGCGGGCACGGGAGTAGTAACCTAATCCTTGCCAGAGCCGGAGTACTTGTTGCTCGTCGGCGCGGGCCATGTCAGCCACGGTAGGGTAATTGTCAACAAATCGTTCGTAATAGGGTTTTCCCTGTACAACCCGGGTTTGCTGAAGGATTATTTCCGAAAGCCAGATTCGATAAGGATCGGTAGTATACCGCCAGGGAAGGTCGCGCTTGTGGCGCTCGTACCAGGGTTCCAGTGTGGGGGCAAGTATCCGCTCGGTAACGTTAGTGTCTGATTGCCAATTCAAAATAAAAGCTGGAAAAGCATCGTTGGTCAGAGAAATGGTAAAGACGGGTTTCATAATTTAGGGGAAAGCCGTACCTTTGTGTCCCATTTTTGACACCCGAATTTCAACAATACAATACACGTTAAAGTTTAAGAAGTCGTGACTAAAGCAGACGTAATTGCAGAGATCTCCGATAAGACCGGGATTGACAAAGCAGAGGTGACCAATACCTTGGAAACCTTTTTCTCGGTCGTGAAAGATTCACTGGCCGAAGGGGAGAACATCTACGTGCGGGGGTTCGGTAGTTTCATTAACAAGAAGAGAGCCAAGAAGGTAGCCCGTAATATCTCGAAGAACACCGCCATGGTGATCGACGAACACTACATTCCCAGTTTCAAACCCGCCAAGATCTTTGTGGAGCAGGTTAAAACCAGCGACAAAGCCAAAGAAGCGGTCCAGTAATTTTTTGGCATCCGGCGTTTGCGACGTCACCTTCAATCATGAATAAATTCATCTTGCTTGTTATCATTCTGGCTGCGGTACTGACGGCGGGTTTATACACCCGGCCTAAGGTAGTAGTACGTAATGAGGACAAACAGCTGAGTCAGACGTCGCGAACGCCCGGTAGCCGAACCACTACTCCAGACTCGCTGAATCGGGCAGCGTCTATTGGCCCTGCCGATCCCGGCCAGCCTGATCGGGCGTCGATGCATAATGAACCGCTGTCGGTCAAAGATCAGGAACGGGTAGCAACCCTTCGTAAACAGTACGCAACTGCCGACGCCGGAAGCAGGTCAGCCGTAACAACGCAGTTGATTGAGGTCTTTCGGCAGGTGAACCGGTTTGACAGTGCTGCCTATTACGCAGGTGTTCTGGCAACCGAACAACCTACTGAAATTAACCTGTTGCAGGCGGGCGATCAGTATTTTGAAGCTTATACGTTCGCCATTGATGAAAAGAAAGCGGCCATGCTGGGTCAAAAAACCCGCGACCTGTACCAGAAAGCACTGGACAAAAATCCTAATCTGCTTTCGGCTAAGGCTAACATGGCCATGACCTACGTCAATTCGGAGAACCCCATGCAGGGAATTATGCTGTTGCGCGATGTGCTACAGCAGGACCCTACAAACGAGCTGGCCCTGTTCAATATGGGGCTTCTTTCTATGCGGTCCAACCAGTTTGAGCGGGCAATCGGACGGTTCCGGCAGATCCTGGTGGTAAACCCGGCGAGTCGGAAAGCAAAGTTTTACCTCGGTATCAGCCTGGCCGAAGCCGGTCAGAAAGCTGAGGCAAAAAAGGTGTTGGCCGAAGTGAAACAGCAGGAGAAAGACCCGCAAATTTTAGACGCCATTCGTGAATACGAAGTGCGGCTTGCCAATTGAGTTATATGGTTGGATAGTTACAAGGTTCTTGAGCTGACAAGTGCGTTAGCGAGCTTTTTCGCTAAACAACTTTAAAACTATACAACTTTTCAGGGTCAGCCGGGTGGTTGACCGACTTATTTTCTACTATCAAATAACGTATCACATGCCCTGCGGTAAAAAACGGAAACGACACAAGATTGCCACCCACAAGCGGAAAAAACGGCTCAGAAAAAATCGGCACAAGAAAAAGTAGTTTTCGGGTCGAATTTTGATGTTTAAGGTTGTTGCTACCGCTGTTTACAGCGACTCAACGTTGAACGTCAGATCTTGAGCCTTGAACAAATTTTACAGAAGCCTCGGCCGGCCTGCGAAGACCGTACGTGGCTTCTTTCTTTTTTTATAGCCATTCTAACCGTCAATTCATCTTGTGAGTAATGAATTAGTTATCAGTTCGACTCAGAAAGGTGATCGGATCGCACTCTTGCAAAACAAGAGATTGCTGGAGTATCACGAAGAAGAGTTAGACAGCAACTTCACCGTTGGCGATCTATATTTAGGAACAGTCAAAAAACTATCGTCGGGACTTAATGCGGCCTTTGTGGACGTTGGTCACGAGAAAGACGGTTTTTTGCACTACCAGGACTTGGGGCCGAATATCAATTCACTCAATAAACTGGTCAAAGATGTAATTGCCAAGCGCGTTAATACCGGTCGGCTCAACAACGTAACGCTGGAGCCGACTATCGATAAGATCGGGAAAATCGATAAGGTACTGACCAAGAACGCTCCCATTCTGGTTCAGGTGGTCAAAGAACCCATCTCAACTAAAGGCCCCCGCCTTTCCTGCGATATTTCTATTGCAGGACGTTATCTGGTGTTGGTACCGTTTTCGGACGGTGTTAACCTGTCCAAGAAAATTACTGACCGTGCCGAACGGTCGCGGTTACTTCGACTCATGTCGTCACTGAAACCGCAGCATTTCGGTGTTATTGTACGCACAGTAGCGCAGGACAAAGATGTCGAAGAACTCGACCGTGATCTGCAAAACTCGCTTGCCAAGTGGGATCAGGCCATTAAAAGCCTGGCCGACGCCAAACCGCGTGACCGGGTTCTGGGTGAGATGAACCGGGCCTCGTCTATCCTGCGCGATATGCTCAACGAATCCTTTGAGAGCATTACAGTAGATAGTCGTGAGTCTTTTGAGGAAATCCGGGATTATATTCACACCATTGCGCCTGAGAAAGAAAAGATCGTTAAGCTGTTCAACGGCAAGGGCAAAATGTTTGAAGCTCTTGGACTCGAAAAGCAGCTTAAGGGCCTGTTTGGCCGGTCGGTAAGTTTGCCTGGTGGTGGTTATCTGATTATCGAACATACCGAAGCCCTGCACGTCGTCGACGTCAATAGCGGCAATAAATCGAACTCGGAAGAAGATCAGGAAGCTACAGCTATCAGCGTGAATCGCGAAGCTGCCAAAGAGATTGCCCGCCAACTCCGGTTGCGCGACATGGGCGGCATTATCGTGATAGATTTCATCGACATGAAGAAAGCAGAAAATAAAAAACTGCTTCAGGACATCATGCGCGACGAAATGAAACCCGACCGCTCGAAGTTCACGATTCTCCCCCTGACCAAGTTTGGCCTCATGCAGATTACCCGTCAGCGCGTTCGGCCAGAGATGAACATCGTTACCCGTGAGGTTTGCCCTACCTGTGGCGGCACGGGTACCATTCAGGCCAGCGTATTGGTAACAGACGTGATCGAGAATAACCTGGATCATGTTCTAACCAAACAGAATGAGCGGGGAATTTCTATCTCCATGCACCCTTTCCTGTATTCGTATTATACCAAAGGCCTGTACTCCAAGCAGATGCAATGGTATAGAAAGTACAAAACCTGGGTTAAAATTGTAAAAGATAGCTCATTAGGAATCGTCAATTTCAAGTTCTTCAACAAGTCAGGCGAAGAAATTGAGCTCAGTAGCACGACGTAAGTCAGACCAGGGGACTATAAACAATGAATGCCATTACCCGGACGTAATGGCATTCATTGTTTATAGTCCCCTGATTTATTCAGTAGAGAACTTCCAGTTCAACCAGTTCGTCGAATAAATCCTGACCAACTTCATTCTCTACGGATTCAACATTATTGAGATTCAACAGCAGATCGCGCAAATCGTCAGTGATCTCATAGGTTTGGTACAGACGCCGGTCAAACAGAATTGGGGCCTGTTCCATGTCGCAAAGGGCGTATCGGTCGGCATTGAAGGCCGGTTTTGTTAATTGACGCCCTAACCCGCTGCGGGGCTTCTCCGGCTCCAGAAACGAATGGATGTGGTTCCAGCCACTCCATTGCTCCGGGTAGCGCAGTAGATAGGGCCAAAGCGCGTCGTATAGTTGCTGCATGGCTTCATGGCAGTACATCTCCCGGTCGCTCTTCTTAATGGGCCGGATAGCTCGCTGAAAGCGCAGTACATTGGTCAGGTCCGGCTCCCGGTAACTGACCACCGGCACCAGCGGTACCCCAGCCGCGTGCGACAGATAGGCAACACCCTTTCGGGTCAGAATACGCCGATTACCCAGCTGAACTGACAGGTACTGACTCTCCTCTCCCGGTTGAGGGGCAGACTCCGGGCTACCATCTACATAGACAATCAACGACCGTCCGGCTTTCAACTCGCGCAACACTGTAAGGGCAGCAGTTGGGCTACCGGCCTCTACCACACGGAATACGTTGGTGTAGCCGTATTGCTGACGCAGACCTTCGATATGCCTGGTCATGTCATCCCCCTGATTCCGATTCATGCTGCTACCCACCATAAGAACGCAGTCTACGCCCCGGCGAAAAAGCATACTGGTTAGCAGTCGGTACGACCCCAGATGGTAGGTGCAGTAGATGGCCGGTTGGTTAGCTTCGGGCAGGTGACTGGTACCGTTCAGCCGCACCAGTTCGCCCGCCGAAAGACATTGTTGGTCGAAGGTGGCGTAAATCTCGTGCTGCATGACCTGCCGAAACAGGTTCTCATGGCTGGCGCGGGGAATTTGAGGAACTACGTTCTCGACATTAGCCGAGAACGTAGTAAATTTCATCATATATCCCCGCTCCTGTTGTAAATCAACCCGCTCAAAATGCTCCCGACAGCGGGCCAACTCCTTTCGATACATGGTCCGGGCAGTTGGCATGATTCGTGTAGGGTTAGAGCGTAACAGCTGTGAAACTAGATTTCGTAGGCTCTGACAGGTCCCATGAGCTACAGCATGGAGGGCCATCCAAAAAATTAAGTCTGGTGGCTGTTTCCGCTTTGGCAGCAATTTTATTGATGACTTTTGCGATGTCTACTGGCTTGATGTTGAATTGCTTTTTCATGGCTTTTTATGATTGATTTTTGGTTGCTTTGTCTGAGGAGCGTTTTTTGCCCCTTTTTGTTGATACAAAGCTACCAGCCCAACGAAGGGTCATCAATCACAAAAAAGTCATAATAGCCGGTTGTAATTAGTTAATTATTACCAGTATCTTAGTCCTGATTTCAGCAGTATAGTAGTATGAAGGAAATCCGACTGACCAGAAGCTTTCTACGCAACCCCCTCAGCAGCGTGATGATCCTCCTGGGTCTTGTGTTGCTTATGGAAGCTTTATCGTGGTCGATAGGTTATAGTATCAAGTCAGCCAAGATGGATCAGGCCGGTGGGGCCTTACCATATATTGGCTTACTGATCTCCAGGTTATTCATTCCCGAACTCGTAACCTTGTTCATTGTCGTATTCTTGTTGAACAGTTTTCACGAATTAGCTAAAATAAGGTACATACCGAACACATTCAAAGGTATAGCTACCTATGAGCTATCTCTTTGCCCTGTTTTGCTCATAGCTTTTGTTTTTTTTAACCCATTTACACAAACGGTTCGATTCCTTACAGAACACTTTCCTATTTATAGTTTTCAGGACTACTGGCAGGATTACATAATCAAAACGTATACATGGTCTATCTACTTCACGTATCTGTTCCCTGTACTTCTGATTGGCTACTTAGCTATCAATATCTCACTGATCATTGATAGCTCTAAACAGCGACGCTCAACACACGAGGCAACCCAGGCCCAGATTACCGAAGCGGAACAAAAGATAGCGGCTTTGTCAGCTACGTTTATTCCAAGACCTATACCCGTTACACCAACGCCCTACCTTACCCATTTAAAAGGGAAGGGGTTAACCGGTGAAATGACCTTCACAGTCAATGAGGCTTATTTTTATACCGTTGAGGATCGCATATACTACGCTGAGTTAACTAAGGGCCGCTTTCAGATCAGCAAGACGATTAATGAACTGGAGAAGGAGCTTGATCCAGATGTGTTTTTCCGTATCAAACGCGATTACATTATCAACCGACAGGCTGTGCAAAGCTTCTCATATTGGGAAAACGGCAAATATATTGTACGACTTAACACGCCTGACGTTTACGAGATTGTTGTGCCGCGTAACCGGATGAACGAGTTTAAAGATTGGCTACAGCTCACTCTCCCCACCCAGAACGCCTGAAGTGATTTACAGATGGTTTTTTACAGCAATACCATAACGAGGCAGTTGCCGACACCCATCCAGATCCAGCTTTCGAGCAATGTGAGCCTTGTGGTTAATGACTGTTCGATAGCTTATTCCTAGTTGTTCAGCAGTTTCATCGGCGGTATAGCCATTGGCTACCATCTTCAGTACTTCTCGTTCACGGTCAGTCAGCCTGCTAAGTTCGTTGCGGGTCTGCTCAGTCAACACATCGACCCCGTAGTTCTTCATAAGAGCTGTAAACCCGCTACTGTAATAACATCCTCCCGCGCTTACAGTATGGAAACAGCGGTATAGCTCGTCTAAGCCGTCACTGGCGTAGAGAAATCCAAAAAAACCCATCTGCATAGCACTGGCAATCTGGCGTAAATCCGGTTTGCTGGTATATAAGATAAATTTCGTTTTCTGGTTAGTTTCTCTAATCTGAGACACAATATCGAAACTTTGCTTACCCGACATCTCAGACTCCAGGATCACACATTCCGGGCGTTTTACCCTAATCTGCTGAATGGTGTCATCCAACTCTACCGCCCGCCCCACTACATTGTAACCCTGTTCCTTTAGAAGCTGACTCAGAACTTCGCAGTTGAAAACTTCGGACTGGGCTACCAGAATTGAGAAATCCCGACGGCGTATTGCGAAGCTTCTGGCTGCTTCCTGATCGTTGGTTGACTGATTCATTTTGGCTATAATTTGAATGTTTTATTGGAGTTATGACAGCTTAAGAAGACAGTTATCAGCCGTTAAGCGCTGTTACTTCACCCACCCAATTCTATCTAAATCATCGGTCAGATTGCATTAGAGCATCTATTTAAGTGATTTCGCACGCGAAAACGGTGATTTCACGCAGAAGCACTTGATGGATCAAAATTACTGAGCCTACTTTGTTTTAGGACAATGGATACAGCGCACAAAAGAATTGGAGTGATGAATCAACAAAAGACAAAGAGATCGACAACCTACGACGTGTCGACAAAAGAAGTTCAGGGCATTATTACCGACTGGGCAGCGTCTATCGAAGGGTTTCGTATGCGTCACGTTAACCTAACGAAGATCATCAATACACTACAGGCATCGGCCCAGCGAAATCCGAATGAGAGCCGCAAGAGACTACGCAGGCTGATTGAATTACGTCAGTACATGAGCGATGCGCTGATGACCCTTCTGCTTGATCTTTCAGAGCACAAACCAGATCGTTCCATGCAATCGTCAAAACCAGGCCAACTGCATACCCATGCCAATATGCTGGCTCAGTTAAGCAAAGAGATTGACGCCGAATTAACGGCTGGAATAATAGTTGCCCAAGCATAGTGTTCACTCCCCCTCTTATAAAGGCAGGCTCCCCAACTCTGTTGGGGAGCCTTTTATGTTTAGGTAGCGTAGTAAATTTTTACTACGTACGATAGCTATTACCGGGTCATTTTTTGACAATTAAGGATACATTATTTGTTTATAGTGTGCAAATACGTTTAATTTTTTCCGTTTAGTGGATATTCCGTAACTTATCCTTATCCTGAAATTACTGTTCCAAGTTCCTGCGATATTTGCATATCTATTCGCTTAACATGCATGTATTCGACCATAAGCTGGTCGGCTTCATCGGGAGTTGCGCCTTTCAAATCGCGCAACTGCTGTTGCAGCCAGGTCATACGTTGCTCAGCCAGTGTTTTCTTGATTCGTAAGATATTTCGATAGGCAGCCGTCGCCAGAATTTCGTCTTCCTCTTCGGATGGAACAAAGATTTCATGTTTCATCCAGCCACCGCTGATTTCGTAACGGGGGGTTGTCAGGTTGATGGCATGATGCAGAATAGCATCATCCTGTTGAGAATCTATGTCAGTTTGCCGATTCAGAAAGTCATTAGCCAGCAAAATCCTGCCCTGACCATACGATTCGCGATACAGCGTAAGAATAAGGTCGTACGGAGGTGTCTGAAAATCAATGTCATTCAGTTCGCTCAGGACGTAATGACAAAGCGTAATACCAGGTTCCAGTTCCCGCGCTCCGTAATTCATGAGCAAACGGACACACTCCTCTTCCTGATATGACAAAGCCGTTCGTACAGTAGTTTGGCGGTGTTGTGGCGGGGCAGACGTTACGGTCTGGGTAGTGTGGGGGTCGGTGGGTAAATCAATGTCCAACCCATTGAGCAGGGCGTTGATATCGTCCAGCGTCTGATCAGGTACACCAGAATGGGTAGCTGGATTCTGCTGACGTTTATCGCGGTCGCGCTGCCGGTCGGCTTCTTTGTTCCGCTGATCGTGCTGTTGCCGTAGCAGACGGTTAATTTCGGAAATAACAGACTGCTCACCTACATGAAAAACCTGCGCCACCCGCTGACTGAGTGTTTGCCGTTTGAGCGGGTCCGGAATGCGGGTAATGCTGGCGCAAACGTCAGAGATACCCTCGGCGCGTTTAAGCGGATCGTCGCCCGCTTCAGCAAGCCAACGTCGGGCCTTGAAGTCGATGAAATCCTGCGACTGCTCTTTAACGTAGGTTTTAAAAGCATCAGCCCCTACTTTATGTACGTAGCTATCTGGGTCTTCGCCATCGGGTAGTAAGAGTAACCGTAGGTTCAGCCCTTCTTCAAGTACCATGTCGAGCCCGCGCAGGGCCGCTTTAATACCAGCGGCATCGCCATCGTACAGAATCGTAACGTTAGGTGTGAAACGGGCAATAAGCCGGATTTGCTCGGTGGTTAGCGAGGTACCCGATGAGGCAACTACGTTTTTGATACCCGCCTGGTGCAGCGAAATAACGTCGGTATACCCTTCTGTCAGGTAGCAGATATCTTCCTGTCGGATGCTTTGCTTAGCCTGAAAAATGCCGTACAGCACCTGACTCTTGTGGTATACTGCCGTTTCGGGCGAGTTCAGGTACTTGGGCTGCGTCTTATCCGTCTTCAGAATCCGGGCACCAAAGGCAATAACCCGGCCCGATACGTTATGGATCGGGAACATGACCCGCCCCCGAAACCGGTCAAATACTTTGTCGTTCTCTTTGATCAGGATCAAACCGGCTTTTTCCATCATTTCCCGGCTGTGTCCCCGGCGCAATCCTTCCTGCAATAGCCCGTCCCACTGGTCTAAACTATAACCCAGATCAAACGCGTCGATGGTAGGGGTGGTGAATCCCCGCTCGCGGAAATAGCTTAGGCCAATACTCTTTCCTTCATCAGAGTTAAGTAGTGTTTCCTGAAAAAACGTTTTGGCGAAATTCAGTACAATCAACAGACTTTCGCGCTCGTTCTGGCGCAGCAGATCCTCGGGCGTTTGCTCCTGCTCTTCGATCTCAACGCCGTATTTTTTGGCCAGATAACGCAATGCTTCACCGTAACCGATATTCTCGATGTCCATTACGAACCGAACGGCGTCACCGGCTTTTCCGCAACCGAAACACTTGTAAATCTGGCGCGTAGGGTTAACATTGAACGATGGTGTCTTCTCGTTATGAAACGGGCAGCAGGCAATGTAGTTACTGCCCCTCTTTTTGAGTGAGACGAAGTCATTGATAACTTCGAGGATATCGGCAGACTGCCGGATTCGATCAACGGTTTCTTCGGGAATACGCATACAGTTGGATCAATCAATCGCTGACCTGAAATATCAATCGCTGATTGACAGAATCAAATTTACGGTGAAAGACCAGCTTCTGCCCCGATGACGTTAGTAAAGCCCCAATTTATTTTGGCAAAGTTTTTGCGACTGCCTGACTAACACAGTTCACTCATGCCGGCGTATTGCCGGTTTGTAAATTTACGTAGTGTTCTATGAATCAATACCTACCCCCCATTTCCCGCTCTCCCAACCGCTGGCAGGGTCGGTTACTGACGCTTTTTCTTGCCCTGCTGGTTCTTGTACAGGCCTGCCGGACTGATCCCGAAGACGTGGGCGGGCCTCTGGTCCCCACAGGCAAGACCGCTGATCTGTACAATGCTGACGTAGCCACCAACTGGGCCGCGTTGCAACTTAAATTGACAAAAGAAACGCCTGGATTCTCCCCCCCAGTGGCAGCCAGGGCAATAGGCTATGCTGGCCTGGCCCTTTATGAGTCGGTCGTGTCGGGTGTCAAAAGTGGCAAATCGCTGGTGGGTCAGCTCCAGGGACTGGCCGCGTTACCACAGCCCGAAGCAGGCAAAACCTACAACTGGGCGGTGAGTGCCAATGCGGCTCAGGCAACCATTCTACGCAGCCTTTATCCGAATGCTTCGGGTACCAACAAGGCGTCTATCGACTCGCTCGAACGGGCTATGACGACTCAATTGGCCGAGAGCGATGCCGCTACACTGACACAGTCTATTGAGTTTGGCAAAAAAATTGGCGAGGCTATTTTTACGTATTCAAAAACTGACGGTGGCCATGAAGGTTTTATGCACAATACACCCGCATCATTTATTGTACCAACCGGAGCGGGTATGTGGCAGCCTACTGAAAACGGGCAGCAAATCCCGGTACAGCCTTACTGGGGGAACAATCGCACGTTCGTAAAAGCGACGAATGAGTTGCCTATGCCGAAGCCCCTCCCATACTCAACTAACGTCAATTCGCCTTTCTTTAAGCAGTACCTCGCCGTCTATGAAAAGTCGAAAAAACTGACCGAGACAGAGAAAGAGATTGCGGTCTGGTGGGCCGATAATCCTGGCCAAACCTCAACCCCTCCGGGCCACTCATACTATATTGCCCGCACGGCTGTACTAAAGCAAAAGGCTGACCTCGGCAAAGCCGCTGAAACGTTTGCCCGGACAGGCCTGGCCGTTTCCGATGCATTTGTGATGTGCTGGCGGTGTAAATTCACGTACAACAACCTGCGGCCTTACACCTACGTTCGGCTGGCCATTGACCCCACCTGGACTCCGTTCTGGCCCGCACCCCCGTTTCCGGGTTTTCCGTCGGGTCATGCTACTCAATCATCGGCAGCAGCCACAGTGCTTACCGACGTATTTGGCGACAACTTTGCCTTCACCGACGATTCGCACGTGGGCCGCGTCCGTGACGCGCTGCGGGGTGTTGACTTCAAACCACGTTCATTTACGTCGTTTGCAGCTTCGGCGCAGGAGTCTGCCGATTCGCGCTTTTACGGCAACATCCATACCGATCAGGACAATGCGGTTGGACTTACAGAAGGCAAAAAAATTGGCGGTAATGTGAATGCGTTGCAGTGGAGAAAGTAAGACATATTAAGGAGTAAAAAAAGTGAGTAGGGTGTAAGTAGCTGACGCGAATCTTACACCCTACTCACTTTTTTACTCCTTATACCTTTCTCTTACCCCTCTCATCAGTAAGCCCGTACCAGCTTTCCTTCCATAAAGTTGACGAAGGCCTTATTCACTACGTTATTACCGCCGGGGGTGGGGTAGTTACCCGTAAAATACCAGTCGCCAGAATGATTTGGGCACGCTACGTGCAGGTTCTCGACGGTTTGATAGACCACGGCTACTTCAGCTCTGAGGTTGGGTGGCGTTATGATACGGGCTACCTGTCGCGAAATCTCTTCGTGTGTAAACGGCTCGAAAACGGCTTTCACGTAGTTCTCCTGATTAGCA
>JACMPG010000053.1 GCA_014377625.1 Spirosoma sp. | reverse complement strand
CCTGCCCAGATTTTAGAAAGGACTTCGATGAGTACCAGTAAAAGCAAGAGGCTTGGTTCTGAAAGTCGCTCAAAAGTAAGTAAGGGACCGCTTAAGTTGTCTTCGCAATTCAATAGGGCTTGCGCTATCGACTGATTTTAAGATGTCCCGCTCCGTTTCCAACTGCCGGACTCTGTCCTTAAGCTGTTGATTCTCATTGGTCAAATCGCCGGTTAGCTGGATGTTTTTCTTTCCCACCTGGTTGACACTCTTCCATCGGTAGATGATGTTCTCCGAAATGCCCAGGGCATTAGCAATGTATGCTGGCGTTTGTCCACTGGCCAGCATTCGGAGTACTTCGGTTTTGAAATCGGCGTCGTATTTACGCCTGGTTTTGGTGTTTTTTTCGGACTGCATGGTCTTGCGAAATTAAGCAAATCCGTGTGCCGATAAACCCGACCATCTCACTGGGTGAAGCCCGAGCCTAAGGGAATCTCTTCCATAGCGGAACCATCGGTCCGGGTAATTTTCAGGAATACCCACGCATTAGAGCGCAGATCGTCGGAACCAGTGGTGAATATGACCCGCAAGTTGGAGCCTTCCTGCTCCTGGGCAAAGGCGGACAGAGAGGTAGTGAGCAGCACGAAGGCTACCCGAACGGCAAAGACAACTGATGATTTTTTCATGGCATTGAACAGGTCTGATGAGCGTTAGTGAAATGACCGGTTCAAAGGTGGGCGGATTTTCCAGCCCTGTCAATCCCATAAAAGGGGGACACGCCCCGGCTGCTGAACCACGTAGAACTACCTGATTTACTGAATGATGTCCCCCTTATGCCCGATAACGGGCGATGGCTTCGGTGACGGAATGGACGTGGAGTTTCTCGTAAATCCGCCGGATATAGGTCCGCACCGTTTCCAGGCCGATGCCCAACTCGGCGGCCACCAGTTTATAAGACCGGCCCTGGGCCAGCAGCTTCAGCACATCCAGCTCGCGGCTGCTGAGTTGCTCCAATTCCCGCATGGAAGATGTAGGATGCAGCGACTGCATGACGCGCCGGGCAATAGCGGGTGACATCGGCGCCCCGCCTTCATACACCTCCCGGATCGCGTCCAGAATCCGGCCGGGGGGCGTTCGTTTGAGCAGATAGCCCGTGGCCCCGGCCCGGATGGCATCGAACACCTGCCCGTCGTCGTCAAATACGGTCAGGATCAGTACATCCACCGCCGGAAACTGCCGGTGCAGCCGCAGCGTGGCTTCGATGCCACTCATGCCCGGCAGGTCGATGTCCATCAACACCACGTCGGGTTGCAGTTCGGCGGTCTGGGCCTCCACCGCCAGACAATCGCCGAAAGCCCCTCGCAGTTCGTAGCCATCGGTGACCTGAACCAGCACTGACAGGGCCTCACGCAGCAGGGCGTTATCTTCATAGATCGTGATGCGGATCAATGGGGCTGCAAGCATCGGGTGACCAAAAAAAGGGTGGCTGTCAGGAACAGCAAAAGTAGTGTTAAGAATAACACTTCTTAGAAATGAACTATAATGGTTTCGGCCAAAATAATGTGAATACGCACTCATCCGGTAGCCTTATAATTCAACTTTTAAATAAAATAATGAAATAGACTAAGTAATTGTCTTACCGATAACCGTCTTACTGTATAAGTATGATAACGGATTGAGAAACTTGGGTGGATGAGTCTCAAATTGTGATGAACAGGCAGTTTTGACCAAAGATGTAGCTGACCAACCGCCCTTTACCAAGCATGGACAAAAATCTAAAATCATAGTCAATTTGACGTCCACTCTTTAGCAGCCTATCAATGGGACAAATTCGGCAACTAACCCAGACCACACAAGAAGGTACACTATCTGTTGATCTGGCTGAGAATTTCACGAAACAGCTTAGTGGAAAATCGAATGTTGACACGGAATTATTTCTGAGAAAAACATTCGAGCAGGATGCCAGCGCGGGAATTAGTTTACTCTTCCGGCAGTATTATACCCTCTTGTGCAGCCATGCAGTACGATACGTTTCATCTAAAGCCATTGCTGAGGACATTGTCTCTGATATATTCTACGAGTTTCAGGTTGATTTGCGCTACAAAACGGTAACCTCATCGTTTAGAGCTTATTTATTTACGATGGTACGTAACCGGGCTTTCGACTACGTTCGGAGTGAAATGCGCCAAACGGTAGCACTTGAAAAGGTGGAAGCTATCCCCGCCCATAGTACCCAAAGGCCTGATTCTATCACGCAGTATGAGGAATTGTATCAGGATGTAGAGAATGCGATCAACGCCATGCCCCTTAAGCGTCGTCAGATATATGTGATGCATCGTTTTGAGGATAGGAAGGCATACGAAATTGCTGCCGAACTGGGAGTGTCACCACGTACTATTGAAGCCCACCTCTATCAGGCCATGCGCCAGATTCAAACAAGCCTAAAAGCTAAATGGCTGGTAATGCTGTGTGTCACTGTCTTCACGCCTTTTTGGGTATAAATTCCTTTTTTTGTATCGGGCAACTAAGTGTTTTATCTCCGATAAACAGTCATTACGGTGATACCGCTTTATCCACAGCCTGTACCCAACGAATTCTTCATGAAAAACAACATAACTAAAGCAACCCTCTTCAATTATTTTGCCGGCGGCGCTTCTGCCCTACAAAAACAGTTGATTGACGATTGGGCCAAAGATGAAAACAATCGGGAATTTTTTTTCGAATGCTTGTCTCAATGGGAAATCCAGAATCTCCAATACGAAGTCAGTGTCCAGGACGCTTTAGAACGACACCAACAACGTATTCATCATCGATCTGTTAACAACTCTGCAAGATTGCCCGAGCCTGTTTCAGGTAATCTCGTTGAACGGCGAATAATACCATCCTGGTTTGGCGGAATGATGGCCGCTTCGGTTGGGATTGTGCTGTTACTAAGTGGCTTCTTTTTTAAGGACGACGTGCTTTCCACCACCTACCACACCGCCTTTGGCGAAACCCGAAGCGTTTTGCTCACAGACGGGAGTCTGGTAACACTTAACGCAAATTCGTCGCTGCAGATACCCCGCTTTGGATTCGGGCAGAAAACCCGCGAAGTCAGGCTCAACGGAGAAGCAGATTTTTCCATTACTCATACACCCGACGACCGACACTTTGTAGTTAGGACAGATAAACACTTTGACGTAGTAGTACTGGGTACCGAATTTCTGGTGAACACTCGGGATAAGGAATCAAAAGTAGTGCTCAACAAAGGGAAGGTGCAACTTTTGTATCAGGAAGGCAATGCCGAGAAGCAGTTGACGATGAAGCCGGGCAATCTCGTCACATTTGATCAGAAAGGCCATATTAGTCTAAAACAAACCCTCAAACCACAGGATCATACGGCCTGGAAAGAACACCGTTTCGTATTTGCTGAAACAACCCTTTCCGACATCAGCCGACTCTTTGCAGAGAACTACGGCATAACCCTTCAAATTACGGACAAAGCACTAAGTCAATGGACTATTTCAGGGTCCTTTACAGCTTACAGTGCCGAGGAACTTATCGAAACGCTGACAAGTGCATCCAACCTGCGTTATCAAAAACAAGGCAACACGATTGTCATAAGCGAAGAACCTTAACCACCTAAACCCTTTACCGATGAAACACGTGTTACGTTCGCTGCTCCTGCTGGGGGTAGTGCTGGGAGGAATACGGCCCGGATTTTCGCAGGTGCTGGCCAAAAATCAGGCGATACCCCAGAAAGAAAATGGCCAAACTAAAGCGTCTTCCCGCAAGCTGAAAGACGTGCTACTGCAACTTCAGGAACATTATGCGGTGGATATTCTTTTCTTCGACCGCAACGTGTCGGGCCTATTGGTAACGGGTGATGCGGTCGACTTGAACACGACCATAGAAGCCAATCTGGCCGCTATCTTAAAACCATTAGGGCTGCACTACAAGCGGGTCAAAAACGGGGGCTATGTGGTAGTGGTCAAAGAATCGGCAGCCAAAGCCGCAACCAGCCGGGTAACGGGAAGAGGCCTGCCAACCGATATGACTGACCGTCTTTCCTCACAGGCCAGTAGTCCGGAATTGGGGGCGGGAATTTCAGGACGTATGGTTTCGGAGGAACGGCCCGCCGATATCAGTGTTCGGGGAAGCGTTCGGGACGACAAAGGCGAGAGCCTGCCTGGCGTAAGTATTGTGGTCAAAGGCACGCAGCGCGGCACGACCTCTGATGCTGACGGAAACTACAAGATAGATGTTTCTGACGCTTCGGCGGTGCTGATTTTCAGTTATGTGAGTTATCTGGCGCAGGAAGTAACGGTTGGCAATCGGACTACAGTTGACGTTGTACTGAAAGTCGATAACAGGACGCTCGATGAGATTGTGGTGGTGGGGTATGGCACTGTCAAGAAGAAAGACCTAACGGGGTCGATAGCCTCGATAGATACTGATCAGATTAAAGACCAGGCTGTTTCGCGGGTCGATCAGGCTCTGCTGGGCAAGATTGCAGGTGTACAGGTAAAACCTGTTTCAGGTGAGCCGGGGGTAGCTCCTCAAATCAGAATCAGAGGTATTGGAAGTATTTCGGCGGGTGTCGGGCCATTATATGTTATCGACGGATTTCCGACGGATAATATTCAAACAATTAACCCAAACGATGTTGAAAGTATCGACGTATTGAAAGATGCCTCGGCTACCGCTATTTACGGTTCGCGAGGCTCCAATGGCGTTATCATCATAAACACGAAGCGGGGCAAAAGTGGCAAGGCAGAGCTTTCATTCGATGCCTACACGGGTTTTCAGAAAATTGCCAGACGGCCCAAGTTGATGAGTGCTATGGAGCAGGCCCAATACTATTACGATGGCATACGAAACCGCAACATAGATGAAAAACGGGACGTTTCAGGTCCTTACAGCATATGGTTTCGTAAAGTGCCACAAGAAGTAATTGACGTGCTTGAAGGGCGTAACACGTATGATGTCGATGCCCTCGATGAAGTACTCCAAACTGCACCACAGCATCAGTATCAATTAACCGCTAATGGAGGAAACGACAACGTAAAGTATGCCCTGAGTGGTGAATACTTCAATCAACAGGGCATCATTATTAATAGCAATTTTAATCGCTACTCAGTGAGGGCTAATATTGACGCGCAGCTTACGAAGCGACTTTCCGTAAAATTTAACCTAAACCCGTCCTTTACCGAATCAAACAATGTACAGGCTGCCGGAGCCGGTACTGGTCCTAATGATGGGGTTATAGCTCAGGCTATTATCGCCAATTCGTTTTATCCCCTGCGCACACCTACCGGTGACTACTTTGCGTTTAGTGGCCTCGCGGGTTCATCGAACCTAACCAATCCGCTGGCCTTAGCTAATGAAGTGAAAGCCAATCAAAAAGGGATGCGCCTGCTGGGTAATATCAGTGCGGAATATAAACTATTGGATAACCTCAAATTCAACGTGCTGCTGGGAGGTAACCTGATTAGTGCGCGGGGAATGAGTTTCAAACCGCAGCTACCCGCGTTTTTCAACGACCCCGCCATTGGCAGCGATAATTCGTCGATGCTCACCAACTGGCTCACGGAATATACCCTAAACTACGCTACCACCATAGGCTCGCACAGTTTTATGGCACTGGGTGGGTTTACGTCCCAGAAAGAAAACTACGAATCCAATTTTCTAACCAGCAACAAGTACCCTAATAATCTGGTACCAAACCTAAGTGCCGCCAGCGGACAGATAACCAATGGTTCATCCGACTCCTATCAGTGGTCATTGCTATCCTATCTGGCACGGGTCAATTACAATTACCAAAGCAAATATTACTTGACGGCTTCTATTCGTACCGATGGATCATCGCGGTTTGGGACTCAGAACAAATACGGCGTGTTTCCGTCAGTTGCCGTAGCCTGGCGTGTTTCCGATGAAAGCTTCCTGAAAAATTCGCAGTTTATCAATGAGTTAAAGTTGCGCACCAGCTACGGCAAAACAGGCAATAATAACATTGGCAACTTCGATCAGTACGCTACGCTCAGTTATGAAACATACACTTACGGCGGGGCGGCAGTGGGCGGTTTCGCGCCGGGCCGGTTAGCCAATTCAAACCTAACCTGGGAGAAGCAACAGCAGGTCAATTTCGGGGTCGATTTCTCCGTGTTCAAACGTCGGCTTAGTTTAACGGTTGATCACTTTCGTTCACGAAATACCGACTTGTTACTAAACGTGAATATTTCGGCTTTGACGGGGTTCAATACGGCTCTTCAAAACATCGGTGAAGTGAAAAATAGCGGCTGGGAGTTTGCCGTCAACACAGTAAATGTTGAAGGAAAATTTCGCTGGAGTACCGACTTCAACCTGTCTACTTTCAAAAACGAAGTGGTCAAGTTAGGCCCCCAGGGTGATCCGATTTATGTTGGCGGCAACGTTACCCAAATTGGGCAACCTATTGGTATGTTTTTTGGCTGGATTAACGACGGTGTTTTTCAAAGCGCAGCCGAACTGGCAAAAGGGCCTATTTTTCGCCCCGGCTCAACGATCACCTCACGTGTGGGTGATTCACGATTTTTGGATATCAGTGGGCCAAACGGAAAACCGGATGGTATCATCGATAATTTCGACCAGACAATCATGGGAACGCCATATCCTGATTTCTACTACGGCATGACTAATAACCTGACGTACAAAAATATCAACCTGAGCGTAAGCCTACAGGGGTCGAAGGGTAACAAAATCCTGAGCATTGCCCGCTTGGGTACGCTGAACACGCGGGGCCGGGTTCGGCAATTAGCATCGTCCAATGCCTACTGGAAATCAGAAGAGAATCCTGGCAACGGGCAGGTACCCAGACCCAACGATGCTCCCACCGGCAATAACCGTGACCCCTGGAATTCCCGCTACCTCGACGAAGGTACGTACCTCCGTATCAACAACATCACGCTCAGCTATCAGCTACCAGCAGCACTACTACAAAAGGTCTCCATTGGCTCACTCCGGCTGTATGCTACGGCTACTAATCCTTTTCTATTCACAAAAAATGAAGCATTCAACCCCGACGTAAGCAATAGCGACAGCCCGCTCACACCGGGCGTAGATCAGAATAACTATCCGCTGACGAAAGCACTGATACTCGGATTAAACCTCGGCTTTTAAGTTCCCACGTTTCACTGAACATGGCTCATGAAAAAGATATTCTTTCTACTTACAGGCGCACTATTGACGGTTTCCTGCAATAAAGACTTTATCGAAATACTGCCAATATCAACGGTAAGTGTGGAGGCTGTCTATAAAACCGATAAAGATTTTCAGGATGCCATTACGGCAGCTTACAATACATTACAAACGCAATATCAAACCTTCTGGAAGTTCGGCGATTTGCCCGGCGAAGACATAGCCGAAGAAATTCCAAATCAGTTTGAAAACGTAGCTATCGATCAGTTCAATGTCGACAGTCGGCTATCCATTATTGGGAGTAGCTGGCAAAATTATTACCGTATGATTTTCCGGGCTAATACGCTTCTGGCTAAAATAGAATCAGCCGATGCCGCTATCGTGAAAAATAAACCCCGGTACATTGGCGAAGCTCGTTTTCTGCGGGCATTAGCTTATTTCGACTTGGTCCGAATTTTTGGCGACGTACCGTTCGTAACAAAGCCCATAACGGTACAGGAAACCTATAAAACCGGACGCGAAAAAGCAGACAGGATTTATGATGAAATTATTATAAAAGACCTGATGGATGCCGAAACTAAATTACCTCCAAAATATACGGGCGCGGACGTGGGCCGCCCTACCTCTGGCGCGGCTTCGGCCTTACTGGGGAGGGTGTATCTGACCCGGAAGGACTTTGTCAATGCGGAAGCCAAACTGACGAAAGTAACATCAATGGGCTACGCCCTGCTGCCTAACTTCAGGGACCTCTTCGATTACAGTAAAAATGAACACCATAATGAGTATATTTTTGATGTAGAATACGAAGAAGGCATCAACGAGGGGAGCATTTTCCCGCTGGCCTTATTCCCGTTTGCCAAAGTCATAACCGACTTCTATGGTTTCACTTCGGGTACGCCAGGAAACTCAGGCTCACCTACCGAAACTTTGTTTCAGGCTTTTGATTCCAGTGACCCACGGCGGGCTATCACGGTAAACTATGGTGTGACCATAAACGGCGTATTTGTACCCGTCCCGACGCAAAGCATACAGGCTTCCAAATCCTTCACGACCAAATACATCGCTCCCTCAGCTATTGCTGGAGATAGCAAAGCCAACTGGAAAGTAATTCGATATGCCGATGTACTACTGATGCTGGCCGAAGCCCTGAACGAAAACAGTAAAAGTACCGAAGCCGCTACGTACCTCAATCAGGTGCGTAAACGGGTGGGGCTAACAGGCTACACGAATTTATCCCAGAGCGATTTACGCGAAAAAATTTATCTCGAAAGACGGTTCGAACTGACGATGGAAGGTCATCGGTGGTTTGACTTGGTCAGAACCGGACGCTCGTTGGCGACCCTGCAAAAACTAGGAATGAAAGCTAACATGGTGGTTTTTCCGCTGCCATTAGCGCAAATTCAGATAATAAATGACCCGGCGGTACTACCCCAAAATCCGGGTTATTAGTTGTTTACTCGTAGTCAAAACGAACCCAATTGTACCTTATCAACTAAAAATCATTCAGATGAAGCCACTTGACGAATCAATAAAAAGCCTGAAACAGAAGGGGAATTCAAGGCGGGAGTTCATAAAAAACAGTGCCAAAGTCGGGGCATTTTTTGCAGCCGCTCCGCTAACCGGGATGGTTTCACCTTCTCTTCTGTCGGCCCGAAAGCCTATGGATACCATGATGCACGGCATTCAGATCGGCGCGGTTTCGTTTGTGGACGAAGGCGTAGAGAAAGTGCTGGATATTGTGCAGGAACGCGGAGCTGTAAACACACTGTTTCTAACCGTTTTCACCTACGGCAGGGGCTTGTCTGGGCGGCAGCTTCCGGGCGAGCCCTTCCCCGATCACGGTTCGCAGGTATCGGACGATAAAACGTTTCATGGTGGCAATTATGCCATGCCCCACGCCCAGTACTACAAAAACACCGTTCTGAAAGAAACCCGTGCGCCCGAACATGGCAAATTTGACATACTTGCTTCGGTAATTCCTGAAGCCAAAAAAAGGGGCATGAAGGTTTTTGCTTCGGTAGAGGACCAATGGCGGCCCGATACGCCCGGCGTAAAGCAATGCGCGGAGGTCGATATTCTGGGTCGCCGGACGAATACGCTTTGTCTTTTTCATCCCGATGTGCGGGCTTTCTGGATCGGGTTGGTAACCGACATCGCGAAGTCGTACCCGGTAGATGGTGTTTTGTTTTTCAACGAGCGTAACGGCCCACTATTAAATGCCCTCGGAGCCAGCCATTTCCAGACCATCGACTCCACCAAAGCCACCTGCTTTTGCGAACACCACCAGCGTGAAGCCAAAAAATTAGGCATCAATTTTCAGCGTGCAAAGGCGGGCTATCTTAAACTCAATGAGTTTGTTAAGTCATCCCTGAAAAACGAGCGACCCAGCGATGGCTATTATGTAGCATTTAACCGACTACTGTTGGAGTATCCCGAAATTGTGGCCTGGGATAAACTCTTCGACCTCGGCAAACACCAGGTACTCAACGAAGTGTATGCTGCCGTGAAGGGCGTAAACAAAAACTTACAGATTGGCTTCCACGTAGAGCACGTCAATTCGTTCAACCCGTTTTTCCGAGCCAGTCGTAGTTATGAAGACCTGGCCGAAAAAGCTGACTTCCTCAAAGTGGTAGCATACAATAATTGTGGGGGCGAACGCTACGCCAATTTCATTACTAATATCCACTCCACCCTGTTTCGGGATGTTCCTGCTGAAGAACTGATGCGGTTCAACAACCGTCTACTGAATTACGGCAACGAAGCGACTATCGAAAACCTGCCTACAGCCGGCCTTTCGCCCGATTACGTGATGCGCGAAACCCAGCGGGCCTTAGCTGGAGTTAACGGAAAATGTAAAATTCTGACGGGTATTGACATCGGCATACCCACAAAAAGTACCAGTCGAAAAGGCTCACCTGAGGATGCGTATGCCGCTACGCTGGCCGCCTATAAAGGCGGAGCCAATGGCGTTATCCTCTCCCGAAAATACTCCGAAATGGATTTGGCGGATCTCGATGCCGCAGGCCGGGCCATTCGGGAAGGTACAAAGGGATAACAACAAAGGCAGACACCAGACATTGTTTTGAACCTCGATTTCACGCATGAAAAAAACTATTGGTATCCAGATTGGCCCTGATTCATTTGTGGATGAAGGCATCGAAAAAACCCTCGACATCTTACAGGAAAAAGGTGCCATCAACACAATTTACCTGAGTACGTTCACCTACGACCGGGGTATTACGGGTCGGCAAATTCCGGGTAAGTCATTTCCCGACCACGGTGTTCAGGCATCGGACGTGCCATATTTTCATGGCGGCAACTATGCTACACCCCATGCTCAGTACTACAAAAACACGGCCATCAAAGGCGACCAGCTTCGGGCACCGGATTTTGGCAAACTCGATATTGTAGCCGAGTTATTACCTGCCGCCAAAAAAAGGGGAATGGACGTAATCTGCTCCATTCAGGATGGCTTCAATTACCCCGCCGATGTGCCGTTTATGAAAGACTACGCCGAAGTGGATTTACAGGGGCGTAAAAGCGGAGCCATGTGCTTTTTTCAGCCCGATGTCAGCGAGTTCTGGAAGGCGGTTACCACCGACTTGTGCAGTTCGTATAATATAGATGGGGTCTTGTTGTTCAATGAACGAAACGGGCCACTGCTGAACGCCATTGGCGTTAGCCACGCTCAGGGAATCGACTCGGCAAAAGTCACCTGCTTCTGTGACCAGCACGAGCGGGCTGCCAAAGCATATGGCATTGATTTTCAACGGGCTAAAGAAGGATATCGGAAACTCAACCAGTACGTACAGAACTCGCTGAATGCCCAACGACCCAGCGATGGCTACTACGTAGAATTTGCCCGGCTGCTGTTAGAGTACCCCGAAATTATGGCTTACAATCAACTGTTCGATGCGGGCAAACATCAGGTACTCAAAGACGTTTATAAAGCTGCCAAAGCGGTCCGTAAAAACCTCCAGGTAGGCTTCCATATCGAACATACCAATTCGTTTAATCCCCTGTTCCGGGCCAGCCGCAGCTACGAAGACCTAGCCCAAATGGCCGACTTTCTAAAAGTGGTGGTCTATAATAATTGCGGGGGCGAACGATACCGTAGTTTCATACGTAACATCACCTCAACGGTGTTTCGCGATGTGCCGCCGGAAGAAATGCTGAGTATCAATAATCACCTGCTCAACTATGCTAACGAAGCCCCGCTGGACGAACTCCCGATGGCGGGCCTTTCGCCCGATTATGTGATGCGCGAAACCCAGCGGGCCAAAGCAGGGGTAAACGGAAAATGCCTGATACTGCCTGGCATCGACGTAGACATCCCAACGGGCGAAAAAAGCCGCAAGGCTTCGACCGACGACACATACGCGGCTACTTTAGCCGCTTTTAAAGGCGGAGCCGATGGCGTTATCCTCTCTCGAAAATACTCCGAAATGATGCTGGCTAATTTAAGCGCGGCAGGTCGTGCTGTCCGCGACGCAGAGAAGCTGTAATACCATTTAGTGTCTGGAGAATCAGCAATGCCAGCTTTTGTATAAATGATCTAATATTTTAGTCGAATAAGCAAACATACTAAGTGTTTTCTTAGGTCTAATCCGTCTTTACTAACGAGACCCTTTTTGAGGAAGGGCTATATGTGTCGGCACCCCTACAACATGCCTACATCCGCAAGCGAGAAACCTTAACCACCTAAACCCTTTTGCAATGAAACACGTGTTACATTCGCTACTCCTGCTGGGAGTAGTGCTGGGAGGAATATGGCCCGGATTTTCGCAGGTACTGGCCAGAAATCAGTTCACACAGCAAGGCGATAGATTCGCGATCCAACCCGCTGACATTGGCCTTCAGGGTACGGTTCGTGATGACAAAGGCGAAAGCCTGCCCGGCGTTTCTATTGTGGTGAAAGGAACCCAAAGGGGAACGACAACCGATGCCGAAGGGAAATATAGAATAGAGGTTCCCAACACCGAAGCCATATTGATTTTCAGTTATGTGGGCTATCTGGCGCAGGAAATATCAGTTGGCAATCGGACTACAATTGACGCTGTACTGAAAATCGACAACAAGACGCTCGCTGAGATTGTGGTCATTGGGTACGGAGCCATCGAAAAGAAAGATTTAACGGGTTCGGTCGCTTCCATTGGCAGTAAAGCCATTCGCGATTTAGCCCTTCCCCGCGTCGATCAGGCACTGATGGGCAAGCTTGCGGGTGTACAGGTAAAACCCGTTTCGGGCGAGCCGGGGGCGGCTCCTCAAATCAGAATCAGAGGTATTGGCAGCATTTCGGCGGGGGCCGGGCCACTCTACGTTGTCGATGGCTTTCCTATTTCCAGCATTCAGAACCTCAACCCAAACGACGTTGAAACCATCGACGTTCTGAAAGATGCTTCGGCTACGGCTATTTACGGCTCACGCGGTTCTAATGGCGTTGTTATCATCAATACAAAACGCGGCAAGTCCGGCAAAGCAGCCATTAATTTCAGCTACCAGTATGGGGTTCAGAAAATAGCCAAGATTCCGGTTTTTCAGACTGGACTCGAACAAGCCCAGCACTATTACGATGGCGTTCGGAACCGGAATCTCGACGAAGGTAACAACGTGTCTGGCCCGGCTACGGCCTGGAAATCGCCCGTTCCGCAAACCATTGTGGATGTGCTATCGGGTAAGATTACTTTCAACGAAGACCCGCTCGATGCCATCCTGCGAACAGCCCCTCAGCAGCAGTATCAACTCAACGCCACGGGTGGTAGTGACAATATCCGCTACGCCCTGAGTGGCGAGTATCTTAACCAGGACGGGATTATTTTGGGCAGTAATTTCAAACGGTATTCATTTCGGGCCAATATCGACGCAAAGCTAACCCCCAAACTTTCCGTAAAAGTAAACTTGAACCCTTCCTACACTGACAAAGCCAACTTGGGTGGAGCAGGGGCCGAAGATGTAACGACGTATGGCGATAACACGAACAATCCCTTATACAATGCCATCGTCATTCCTACTTACCAGTCGCTGTTTAACCCGGACGGGAGTTATTACCCCTTCGGCAACGGCCTGGATGCCGTAGTGACCAGCAAAAATCCGCTTGCACTGGCCAATGAGGTGAAAGGAAGGCAAAATGGATTTGGCTTCCTGGGCAATACGCTCATCGAATATGCTCTTCTGAAAGATTTGAAGGTAAACGTGATGCTGGGTATCAACCTGATGAACATCAAGGGCAGCTACTTCAGACCCCAGCTTCCGGCCTTTCTGAACGAGCTTGCTTCGGGTAGCGACAATGCCTCGCTGCGCCTGAACTGGATTACAGAAACAACCCTGAACTACACCAAAACTCTCGGCAAGCACAACTTCACGGGCCTGCTGGGCTATACAACCCAGCGCGAATCGTATGAATCCAGCTTTTTAACCAGCAATCGGTATCCGAACAACTTAGTACCTACCCTAAGCGCGGTAAGTGGTTTGCTGACGGGTGGGTCGTCCAACGTGGCCGAATGGTCGCTGATTTCTTACTTAGGCCGTATAAATTACAATTTCAACAGCAAGTATTATGCAACGGCTTCGCTGCGGACGGATGGTTCGTCGCGCTTCGGGGCCGAGAATAAATATGGCCTGTTCCCTTCGCTGGCATTTGCCTGGCGGATTTCGGACGAAAACTTCATGAAAGAATTTCGCTTTGTGAACGAACTCAAGCTCCGCACCAGCTACGGTAGAACAGGCAATAACAACATTGGAAATTACGACCAGTTGGCTACCATCAACTACGAAAAATGCGTACTGGGTGGTATAGGTCTGGGTGGTTATTCGGCGGGACGACTGGGTAATTCAGCATTAACTTGGGAAAAACAACAGCAAATCAACGCGGGTGTTGACCTGAGCTTCTTAAGCAACCGGATTGGCCTGACGGTCGATTATTTCAACTCCAGAAACACGGACCTGTTGCTGAATGTGAATGTACCCGACATCACCGGATTCAATACGGCCCTTCAAAACATTGGCGAAGTGAAAAATAGCGGCTGGGAGTTTGCCGTCAACACGGTGAACGTAGAGGGTAAGTTTCGCTGGCAGACGAACTTTAATTTTTCGGCCTATCGAAACGAAGTTATCAAATTAGGACCCTCTGGCGACCCCATCGTATCGGGCGGCAATATTACTCAGATTGGTCAGCCTGTGGGTGCGTTTTATGGCTGGCTCACCGACGGCATTTTTTCGACCAAAGCGGAGCTGGACAAAGGGCCACTCTGGAACCCCGGTGGACGGGATGCATCGCGGGTGGGCGACGTTCGGTTTGTTGATGTGAGCGGCCCCAACGGCAAACCCGATGGCATTATCAACAGCTTCGACCGAACCATTATGGGGTCGCCGTACCCGGATTTTTACTACGGCATGACCAATGACTTTTCGTACAAAAATATCACGCTGAGCGTCAGTTTGCAGGGTGTTCAGGGAAACGACGTACTTGCCTTGTCCAGAGGGCAATCGGCCAACAACCGGGCGCGTTTCCGGCAGTATGCCATTATGAATGACTATTGGAAATCGGAACAGGAGCCGGGCAACGGCTATGCCGTAAGGCCCAATGACGTTCCCACCGGCAATTTTAGAGGCACGTTCAGCCAACGCTGGCTGGACGATGGGTCCTATCTCCGCATTAACAACATTGCACTGGGCTACACACTGCCTGATCAGATCACCAAAAAACTCGCCTTCAGCGCGGTGCGGCTCTCGGTTACGGCCAACAACCCGTTTCTGTTTACGAACTACGTAGGTTTCAATCCCGACGTAAGCCGTAGTGATAGCCCGCTCACACCGGGCAACGAACAGTACGATTACCCCACCGCGAAGACGCTGATTTTTGGTATCAACTTAGGATTTTAGAAGCTGTTAAAACCCAATTCAACATGAAAAAGGCCCTATTGCTGGTAGCTGTATTTTCGCTGCTCATAACGTCCTGTACCAAGCAGTTTATAGAAATACTACCCGTTGATACGATAACGGTAGATGGTCTGTTCAAGACAGATAAGGATTATCAGGATGCGGTAGTTGGCATCTATGGCATCTATCAGGACCAGTACCAAAACATGTACTTCTTCGGAGATATCCGGGCGGATGATGCGTGGGACGAATTAGTGAAAGGTACGGCGGGTGCGGTCGATAATTTTACGCTCGCCAATGACGACGGGCTGCTTATTACTACCTGGCGCAACTATTTTAAAGCCATTACCCGTGCCAATACGTTGCTGGAAAAAATCAACATTGCCGATGCCGCTGTTGTCACCAACAAAAATCGACACATTGGCGAAGCCCGTTTTCTACGGGCCCTGGCCTATTTCGACTTAGTCCGAATTTTTGGCGACGTGCCGGTGGTAACGAAATCATTGAGCATTGATGAATCGTATAAAACGCCCCGTGAAAAAGTGGATCGAATTTATGATGAAGTCATCATAAAAGACTTACTGGATGCAGAGTCCAAACTACCTGAGAAATACACGGGTACAAACGTAGGCCGGGCTACAAAAGGAGCCGCCCGTGCCTTGCTGGCTAAGGTATATATGACCCGTAAGGATTTTGTAAAAGCCGAAGCCAAACTTCAGGAGGTAACCACGATGGGCTACGCACTCTTACCCAACTGGACTGACCTGTGGGACTACACCAAAAACGAGCACCACAGCGAATACATCTACGACATTGAATACGAACAGGGGCTGGGTGGCGAAGGCAGCGTATATACCAATCGGTTTACCCCAAAGGTTACGTCTATGATTGCTTTCTATGGCATTGCCGGTTCGGTAGATGACCAGAATACGCCCCATCAGGTGCTTTTTGATTTGTTTCAGGCCAAAGACAAGCGTAAGGATATTACGGCCAGTAAAGGCTATACCGACGCTACGGGTAAGTATATTCCGTTACTTGTTTCCTCTAATAATATGTCGGCCTATACCCGCAAGTACATTATGCGCATCACGGCCGCCAACGACAGTCCGGCCAACTGGAAAGTAATTCGGTATGCCGATGTGCTGTTGCTGCTGGCTGAAGCCTTAAATGAAAACGGCAAAACGGGCAGTGCGCTGCCCTTGCTGAACCAAATCCGTACCCGCGCTGGTGTTGACCCCTACTCAACCTTAACCCAAGCCGAAATGCGCGAAAAAATCGCGCTGGAACGCCGGATGGAACTGGCCTTTGAAGGTCACCGCTGGTTTGATCTCGTTCGCACCGGGCAGGCATTTCCGGTGATGCAGAAATACGGTATGAAAGCGCACATGGTGGTTTTTCCGGTTCCATTCGCGCAAATTCAACTAATCAATGATCGGGTTATATTTTCTCAAAACCCCGGCTATGACTGAACTATTTCCCACTCGGCAGTACACTCTCTTAATCCAAACTCCAGCATCCATGAAAACGCACAAAAACGGTCTATTTTTGGTGATTGGCGGGTTGTTACTCGCGTTCATAACGGCTTGGGTATCGCCCGGTAGCCCGGTAACAACCGCCGTTACAAGACCTACCCCTAACGTGAAGCGGTATTTGTACGTGGCCACGCCTGGCGTCAGGAATTACCTCGGCTATGGCGGACATGGCATTCAGGTTTTCGATATCAACAACAATCACCGTTTCGTCAAATTCATTAAAACGGGCGGACTCCGAAAAGACGGAAAACCATCGAATGTAAAGGGCTTAGACGTGAGTCTGGCTACCAATTGTATTTATGTCAGCACCCTCGAAGCTGTACAATGTATTGATGTTACGACCGAGAAAATTTTATGGGAAAGGCAGTACGAAGGGGGTGTGGACAGAATCTCTATTTCGCCCGATGGGAAAACTATTTATATGCCCTCTCTGGAAAAAGAATTCTGGACGGTAGCAGACGCTAAAACCGGTGATGTTATAAAAAAACTTGTTACCAATTCGGGGGCGCACAACACCATTTACGGTCCCGATGGCAATTACGTATATCTGGCCGGTCTAAAATCGAATATGCTGAACGTAGCCGATACCAAAACCCATACCGTAACCAAACAGGTAGGCCCCTTTGCCTCCGAAATCCGTCCGTTTACTATTAACGGCTCCCAAACCCTGGTGTATGTCAACGTGAACGGCTTACTGGGCTTTGAAGTGGGCGATCTGGTATCGGGTAAGTTCCTGCACCATGTAGTAGTGGAAGGCTTCAACATTGGTGAAGTAAAGCGGCATAGCTGCCCCAGCCACGGTATAGGTATGACACCCGACGAGAAGGAAATCTGGCTGTGCGACGGGGCCAACAACCGGATTCATATCTTCGATAACACGGTGATGCCGCCCGTGCAGAAAACGTCCATTCTGGTGCGGGATATGCCGGGCTGGATTACGTTCAGCATTGATGGTAAATACGCCTACCCATCATCCGGCGATGTGATTGATGTGAAGACAAGAAAGATTGTGGCTACCCTCGAAGACCAGCACTATAACGGAGTGCAAAGCGAAAAAATGGTTGAAATTCAGTTTAGGGACGGCAAAGCCGTAGCCGCAGGCGATCAGTTTGGGATCGGTCAGGTTAAAAAACAGAGTAAGAATTAGGGCCTATAAATTTAAATTCTGTGGGTATAACCCATCTCAAACTCGTCGTGAACGATACAATGAACAAATCAACTTTAAGAGGACTGCTGACTATTTTAGTGTTAGTCGCTTTTCTGCTGCCAGTTAGCGGACAGGCTCAGCTCCCGCAACTGTCGAAAAAAGAGGTTGCCTGGTACAAAAACCAGACCTGGCTGAATGGCTTACAGGCAAAACCTTCCGAAACAATCAATCAAGTAGAGTTTGCCCGGCAATACAAGGCCAACAAAGCGGGCTGGAACAAAGCTTTTGCTTTTTTGCGCGACACTGATTTTACCCGGCTCCGGACCGGCAAATACCCCATTGACGGCGAAAATGTGTTTGCCACTATTTCAGAAGGGCCACCCCGCGAAATATCGGTGGATAAATGGGAAGCCCATCAGCATTACAGCGACATTCATTTTATGGTGAAGGGCAACGAGAAGATTGGTATTATGCCCGTCCTGAATGCACCCATAAATCAGGCGTATGATGCTACCAAAGATATTGGTTTTTATACCATCGAAAACGGACAGTTCTACATAGCTGAACCGGGCTTTTTCTTTATTGCAACGCCTAAAGATGCTCATAATCCCAGCAACAAAGTGGATGGATATGAGAGCGTAAAAAAAGTAGTGGTTAAAGTTAGAAGTATTCAGTAAAAGCCACAAACAATGAACATTGTATTTCTGGATACCAAAACAATGGGAGCTATTCCCAATCTGAAAATTATAGAGAAGGATGGCGACGTAACCTATTATCAGACCACCAGCCCGGAGCAAACCGCCGACCGGGTGCGGGAAGCCGATATAGTGATTACGAACAAGGTGGTATTGGACCGGGCCATTATCGGGCAGGCAGCCAAACTAAAGCTGATTTGCGCGGCCGCTACCGGCACCAATAATATCGACAAAGCAGCCGCCGAAGAACGGGGCATTCCCGTCAAAAATACAACGGACTACTCCACCCAAAGTGTAGCCCAGGGTACGTTCGCCATCTTGCTCCACCTGCTGGTGCATATCCCCTATTTTGATCAGTACGTAAAAGAAGGCAGTTATGCCCGAACCGATATATTCACCCACTTTGGCCGCGAATTTCGGGAGCTGAACGGAAAACGATTTGGCATTATCGGGTTGGGGGCCATTGGCAGGCAGGTGGCCAAAATTGCCGGTGCGTTTGGCTGCGAGGTCGTGTATTATTCCACGTCGGGGCAGAATACGCAGCAACCGTACCGTCGGCTGGAATTGGACGAGTTTTTACAAACGTCTGACATCGTTTCCATTCACGCGCCCCTCAACGAAAATACTATCGACCTGATCAACTACGACCGCCTGAAACAGATGAAACAATCGGCCATTCTGATTAATACAGGGCGGGGCGGCATTGTCAACGAAGCGGATTTGGCGCGGGCTTTGGACGAAAAACGGATAGCCGGAGCAGGTATCGACGTATTCACCAGAGAACCGATTCTGCCCGAAAATCCGCTGCTGCACCTCAAAAACAAAGATTCCTCAGTACTGACCCCCCACGTTACCTGGGCCAGCCTCGAAGCCCGTACGCTGTTGATGGAGAAAATTGGACAGACGATTGACGAGTTTACTGGCACTATCGAGAAATAGAAAAAAGGGATAAGACATGACAGAAAGACATTCTAAGAAACAGGTTTTACCGGACTTTCGCAAGAATACCCCATCCCCAAACGCATGAAAATAAGAGCTGCCGTTTTGCACGAAATGGGCAAACAACGCCCCTACACAAGCAGTGTTCCTCTTACCATTGAGGAGGTAGAACTTGACGCCCCGCAGCGGGGCGAAGTACTTGTAAAAATTAAAGCAGCTGGCCTGTGTCATTCCGACTTATCGGTCATTGATGGCAACCGGCCCCGGCAAGTACCCATGGTGCTGGGTCACGAAGCAACCGGCGAAGTGGTTGAACTGGGGCCGGATGTTCAGGATTTGGCCGTGGGCGACCACGTTGTATTTTCCTTTTTACCCATCTGCAACCACTGTATGCCCTGCATGACGGGTCGCCCGGCCCTGTGCGAAAACGGCTTGGTCGCCAATAACAAAGGCGAATTATTGGGCGGAGGCTTTCGGCTGCAGAATCAGCAGCAGCAGCCCATTCATCACCACATGGGCGTGTCGGGTTTTGCCGAATACACGGTCGTATCCCGTAAATCTATTGTAAAAATAGATTCTACGCTACCCTTCGAGATAGCGGCCCTGTTTGGGTGTGCCGTCATGACCGGCGTAGGCGCAGTTGTTAACACAGCTAAGTTAACGTTGGGTCAAACCGTGCTGATTACGGGCATGGGGGGTATTGGCTTTGCGGCCCTGCTGGGAGCCATTGCCGCTGGTGCCAGCAAAATAATTGTTGCCGATATTAACAAAGACAAACTGGCCAAAGCCCTCGAACTGGGTGCTCATGCCGCCGTTGATTCTTCCGCCAGCGATGCCGTTGAGCAGGTAAGGGAATTTACCAATGGGGGCGCAGATGTGGGCTTTGATTTTGCCGGGGTAGTGCAAGCCCTTGAGTTTACCTATAATGCTACGGGCCGGGGCGGTAAAACCGTAACGGCGGGGTTGCCACATCCCAGCAAGCAGATGCAGCTTTCGCCCACTAAATTAGTGGCCGAGGAACGAACTCTGCAAGGCTCGTATATTGGTAGCTGTGTACCCGTTCGGGATATTCCGGCCTATATCGCCCTCTACCAGTCGGGGCGGCTTCCAGTCGATAAATTGCTGACTCACACGCTGCGCTTAGACGAGGTAAATGAAGGGTTTGAACGCTTAGCCGCTGGTAAAGCCATTCGCCAGGTAATCACGTTCTGATGATGAATCTCTCCCCAGCCACGCCCGGACTGACGGCCAATAGCCCGCTGTTCAGAACGAAGTCGTTCATCAATGGAGCCTGGGTCGATGCCCTCAGCGCGGAAACTTTTACCGTTACCAACCCCGCCACCGGCGAGGTTATTGCGTCCGTAGCCGATTTGGGACAGGCCGATGTCCGGGCAGCTATCGAAGCCGCCCACGTAGCCTGGCCCGCCTATCGCGACCTGACCGCTAAAGAACGTTCGGCCTTGCTCCGCAACTGGTTTACGCTCATTCTGGAGCACAAAGAAGAACTGGCAACGCTGATGACTATGGAGTGCGGCAAGGTGCTGACCGAAACACGGGGCGAGGTAGCTTATGGCGCGTCGTTTATCGAGTGGTTTGCCGAAGAAGCCAAACGAATTTATGGCGACGTAATTCCGGCTAATACCAACGATAAACGATTGGTAGTCATCAAGCAATCCATAGGGGTAGTGGCGGCTATTACACCCTGGAATTTCCCGCTGGCCATGATTACCCGCAAAGCAGGACCCGCCCTAGCCGCTGGTAGTCCGGTGATTGTAAAACCGCCCTCCGAAACCCCACTAACGGCCTTAGCCATGACGTATCTGGCCGAAAAAGCGGGCTTCCCACCGGGGGTTTTCAACACCGTTACTACTTCGAAGAACGCGGAGATAGGACTGGAACTTTGCGAAAATAGCAAGGTGCGTAAGCTGTCATTTACAGGGTCAACGGCAACGGGCAAGCTGCTCATGCGGCAGTGTGCGGCTAACCTCACAAAAGTATCGCTGGAATTGGGCGGCAATGCGCCCTTCATTGTCTTTGACGATGCCGACATCGACGCTGCCGTAACCGGGGCGATGGCCTCCAAGTTTCGGAACAGTGGCCAAACCTGCGTGTGCGTCAACCGGCTATACGTTCATGATGCGGTCTATGACGAATTTGTGCGTAAATTTTCTGACGCGGTAACGGCTCTTCGGGTTGGCAATGGCTTAGATAGTACCAATCAGCAGGGGCCGTTAATCAACGAAAAAGGACTCAGTAAGGTAAAACATCACCTTGAGGATGCACTGGCCAAAGGGGCCAGAATCCGGGTGGGCGGGCAGGCCCTCGATGGCTTGTTTTTTCAGCCAACGGTGCTGATCGACGTGACCGACGAAATGATTATTACTCGCGAAGAAGTCTTCGGCCCGGTGGCTCCCATTGCCCGGTTCACCTCGGAAGCAGAAGTAATTCAGTTGGCCAATAACACCCCCTACGGCTTAGCCGCTTATTTCTACAGCAAAGACGTGTCACGTTGCTGGCGCGTAGCCGAAGCCTTAGAGTATGGCATGGTGGGAATCAACGAGGGGCTGGTTTCGACGGAAGTGGCTCCTTTTGGTGGCATCAAAGAGTCAGGCATGGGACGCGAAGGCTCCAAATACGGGATGGACTACTACCTGGAAATAAAGTACCTGTGCTTCGGCGGTATTAGCTGACGAGCGCCAAAAAAACCCTAATCAGGGATTAATAATGGCCCACAATCCACCAAAAACAACCCCGCGCCAGATTGCCCGGCAACTAATTCAGATTCCGGTCATTGTGGCGGCTCTGGGCTATTTTGTGGACATCTATGATCTGCTCCTTTTTAGTATCGTTCGGGTAGAAAGTCTGCACGATTTGGGCGTACCCGACAGCGGTATGCTGACCAACGGCATCTACCTCATTAACATGCAAATGGGGGGGCTGCTCATGGGGGGTATTCTGTGGGGTATTCTGGGCGATAAACGCGGGCGGCTCTCGGTACTGTTCGGGTCTATTCTGCTGTATTCGCTGGCTAATATTGCCAACGGCTTTGTAACAACGGTTGACCAATACGCCCTGTTACGTCTTGTAGCGGGCATCGGCCTGGCGGGCGAATTAGGAGCCGGCATCACGCTGGTAGCCGAGGTACTCCCTAAAGAAATTCGCGGTTATGGTACTTCGTTAGTAGCATCGGTGGGGCTGCTGGGAGCAGTGTTCGCTTATTTCATTGCTGAGCAGTTTGACTGGGGAAACGCTTATTTCATTGGCGGAGGAATGGGTTTACTATTACTCGTGACGCGAATCAGCGTGTTTGAATCCGGCATTTTTACGAACATAAAAAACCAGGCTGTTATTCGTGGGAACTTTCTGTATTTGTTCTCCTCAAAGAAACAGTTTCTTAAGTATCTACGCTGCATTCTCATTGGGTTGCCGGTCTGGTTTGTCGCCGGCATTCTGATGACCTTCTCGCCCGAATTTGGTGAAGCACTCAACTTAGGCGGGCCTATTTTAGCGGGAAAAGCCGTTATGTGGGAGTACATTGGCCTGTCCATCGGCGATCTATCCAGCGGCATTCTAAGCCAGTATTTTAACAGTCGAAAAAAAGTACTGGCCATGTTTCTGGCCCTAACGGCTGCGCTGATTGCCGTCTATCTGTTTGTACCATTGCACTCAACGGCAACCTTCTACGCCGTTTGTGCCTGCCTGGGTTTTGGCGTGGGCTACTGGGCCTTGTTTGTGACCATCGCTGCCGAACAGTTTGGCACCAATCTCCGGGCTACCGTAGCCACCACCGTCCCCAATTTTGTGCGGGGCAGCATCAACATTATGACTCCTTTGTTCCTGCTTTTCAAAGGCGAGTTCGGCATTGTTGCCGGGGCTGGTCTGTTGGGGCTGATAACAATTTCGATTGCGTTTCTGGGCCTTTGGAACATGGAAGAGACGTTTGGTAAAGACCTCAATTTTCTGGAAGGCGACGAAGCCATACCCGCTTCGGAACTCTCTGTTTAATCAACTACAATCCTATGATTCACCTAACCATCCGGGACAACCTGCCGGCCACTTACGCCGACATTTATACTCCCGAAGTCCTTGCGGCCCTTGCGGTACTGGCTCCGGTTAACAAACGTATCAAAGCGGTGATGGCTGCCCGGATGCAACGCCGGGCTACACGCCAGCAAACCAAAACCCGAATTGCGTTTCTTGATGCCAACAGCACTATTCCCGGTACTAGCATCCGGGTGCAGGATGCCCGCGACGGCAACTTTGTAGGAGCCGTAATTCCATCCGATTTACAGCGGCAGTGGATTCAGGGAACGGGGCCAGCCGCCAAGCCCAACGCCCCCCTCGAAAACAGCATCCGTAACGTAGCCTACGCCCTGCTGTCAGGGGCCGATGGCTGGATGTTCGATGGTGAAGACGCGCTGGGACAGATTACCACCATGTCGCTTGACAACCAGCGCAATCTCAAATTAGCCATCCACAAAGACCGGCTCTTTCTGACCGTAGCCGAACAGGTAGCGCAGGAAATGAACCGCTGGTCCACCTCGTTTCTGGGCCGCGAGATTGTCACAAACTGGGAAAAACAAGTAGAGGTCACGACCAAGATATTCCGGGCGCGGGGGCTGCACCTCGACGACCGACACATCCGCGATGCCGACGGCGTGGCAATGGCCGCTTCCATTGTGGACGTAACGCTCTACGTGGTTAACAATTACCAGGCGTTGCAGGCAGCGGGTTCGTCGGTGGTGCTGTATTTGCCCAAGATTCAAACCGCCGAAGAAGCAGGTGTGTGGAACGAGCTGCTAAGTGCGCTGGAGCAGCACCTGAGTCTGGAAATCGGTACCATAAAAGTGTATGTGCTGGTCGAACAACTCGAAGCGACGCATCAGTTGATGGAAATTCGGGCGGTGCTGGGCAGGCGTTTTGTGGGTTACAATACGGGCCGCTGGGATTATATCAACAGCGTATCGGACGCGCTGGCGTGGGATATGGACTTCATAAACCCCAACATCGAAGCCATCACCATGACCTATGGCTACATGCGAAATTACGAAGACCGCGTTCGGCGGGCGGTCAACACCCCAGACCGGAATGGCAATTTTGCCCTATGGCAGGGCGGCATGGAGCCGAACATACCCGTCGGTTCGGAAGCGGGCGTGTCGGCCAGTATGCAGAAGGCGGTGGCCGGTGCCGAACGCGAACAGCAGGCCGGGGCCAGTGGTAAGTGGGTAGCGCACTGGAAAATGGTGCATATTGTCCGCCCGGTTTGGGAGAAAGCAGGCGAAGCTAATCAGATGGGTCGAGCCTTTCCCCGGCTTACCTACACCCCCGTCGATGCCGATGGGTTGATCCTGATTGAACCCGCACCCACCGACATCCGGGGTGCCCGCAACCTGCTCAGCGTGGCTCTGCAATACGGCAATGCGTTTGGGCAGGGAATGCAGGCAGCGGCTCTGAAAGCCGCCGATTTCTTCGGTAACGATGATATCTTATACCTCATGGAAGACATGGCCACCGGCGAAATCCGGCTGAGTATTCTCTGGGAATGGGTTCACAAAGGGGCTGTGCTGACCGAAGCCGACCCCGACATGGGGCTGAACGCGGGGGCGGTATTTTCGGAAGAACTATACCGAAAATTACTGATTCAGGAATACGACAAACTGCTGAATGCCGCCAGCAAAGACGTTTATGACTCCTCCAAAACGACCACGCTGCCCATTTCCCGCGCCATAACGGACACCTACATCCAGAGCGAAACCAAACTACCCTGGTTTATCGACCTGCTGAACATCAACCTCAACAATCTGGACCTTAGCGAAGCCCAAACCCGTATAGATTTATACATAGATACCCTGACTAGCGAAAGTAAACGAATTACCGAAAATCTTGATTTCGTTTAGTCTGGAAAACAAATGCCCCCAAACTCAGGACAAGCCATGAAATGGACTCAGGTCATTGACCCACTGGACAATATCATACTATCAGTACTGGTAGCTATCCTGCCCATCCTATTCATTTTCTGGGCACTTATTATCCTTAAAATGAAAGGATATCAGGCCAGCCTGCTTGCGATAGTGATTGCGGCCTTAATCGCCATTCTGGTGTACGGAATGCCAGTCAGGCTGGTAGTTTTGTCCATTGGACACGGAGCCATGTATGGGCTTTTCCCCATCTGCTGGCTGGTTGTCATGGCAGTCTTTCTCTTTAACCTCACGGTCAGGAGTGGTCAATTTGAGATTATCAAACATTTCATGGCTTCAATCACTTCCGACCGGCGACTGCAGGCTTTGCTGATTGCTTTTTCGTTTGGGGCTTTTTTAGAAGGTACGGCTGGTTTTGGTGCGCCGGTCGCCATCACATCGGCTATGCTAGTAGGGCTTGGCTTCAATCCACTCTACGCGTCTGGTATCTGTCTGATTGCCAATACGGCTCCGGTGGCTTTTGGGTCCATTGGTATTCCTATTACGGTGGCTTCGCAGGTATCGGGCATTCCCGAATTGCCTATTTCGCAGATGGTAGGGCGAACGTTGCCTATTCTATCTGTCATCCTCCCTTTTTATCTGGTAGTGATTATTGCCGGGGTCAAAAAAGCGAAAGAAGTGTTGCCTGCGGTTCTGGTATCAGGTATTTCGTTCGCAGTTCTGCAATGGTTTTCATCGAATTACCTGGGGCCATCTCTGCCCGATGTAATTGCCGGGCTGGGATCAATTAGTAGCCTGATGATCTTTCTGAGGTTCTGGAAACCCAAAACCGTCTGGCGTTTTGCCAATGAACCCACTCCCACGTATAATGCCGACGTGCAACATACTGGGGGACAAATACTTCGGGCCTGGTCGCCCTTTCTTATTCTGACAATTATGGTCATTTTCTGGGGGATGCAGCCCATTAAAGACGTGCTTAACTCAATCGGCCAGTCACAGTTTGAATTTCCGGGTTTGCATAATGCCATTCAGGGAGCAGACGGCAGTTTACTGGCAAAGGTGTTTAAAGTCAACTATTTGTCTGCTGCCGGAACCGCTATCCTGATTGGCTCGCTGGTAGTCATACCCCTTATTGGCCTTACTTATAGTGAGGGTGCAAACGTATTCACAGCCACGCTCAATCAATTAAAATTTCCGATTCTGACCATTGCGGCTGTGCTGGGGTTTGCATATCTCGTGAACGACTCGGGCATCACCCTTACGCTGGCCGATGCGTTAGCCAATACGGGTATCCTGTTCCCGTTTTTTGCGCCCGTGCTGGGGTGGCTTGGCGTCTTCATTACCGGTTCCGATACGTCGGCGAACGCACTGTTCAGTAAACTTCAGTATGCTACGGCCCAGTCAATCGGCGTCGATCCCATCGTAACAGTAGCGGCCAATGTGTCGGGAGGGGTTGTGGGTAAGATGATCTCGCCCCAGTCCATTGCGGTAGCGGCAGCGGCAGGAAATTTGGTTGGTCAGGAATCACAGCTATTCCGATTTACCGTGAAGCACAGCTTTATTATGCTGGCATTCATCTGCTGTATTACTCTGGCGCAGGCTTACCTTTTCCAATGGATAATCCCCGCTTACGAGATGCTCAGTCGTTCAAAATCGATTATCAATCAGGATGTGTCGCGAGGTTATGTGTACCTCATCGGATTAGCGATTCTGCTAATTGCCTTGTCTGTGTCAATAATTACGCTTTCGAAAAAGAAAGCTTCCGGTTCCACATTGACAGATTGATTTTCGGACGCCTGACAAAGCTACTTCAGTTAGTCACTATTACACAATTTAATCTCCTGAAAATCAATGATCATTATGTTGCCT
>JACMPG010000052.1 GCA_014377625.1 Spirosoma sp. | reverse complement strand
GAGCATCAGCGCGAAGAAGGCCAAAACCTGAGCGTCTGGTCATTTCTGATGGAGCATTACCGCTCGGATTCAAAGCATCATAAAGCTCCCAAGCACAGCCACAGCCGCCTGCCTTCGTTCGACGGTGGCCATTCCAGTTACGATTTTACCCGCATCCTCCGGCTCGCGCCCTGCGAACCACTGGTGCATGAACTACCCGCCGTAGCCGTGTTCTGCCTGCGTCATTTCAACGCCCGGCTGGCACTCTCTTCCCTGTTTCAGCCACCCCGTCGCTGAATCGTTTCCCTTTATTTCTGCCTCACTACGCTTAAGGTATCGGCGGACTAACATCCACCGCTACCGTATCGGCCATCCCTACGGGATTTTCTACCATATTTCAGCGGTTGATTAACTCAAATCAGTGAGTTTCAGCACTACGTCGGGCGTTGCCCCCGTGTGTGGCTGCAACCCCGTTGGGATACGTTGCGGCATAGTACGCCGAAGACAAATCGCAATTCGTCCCGCAGTAGCGGACCACTTCTAATTCGTCACTCAATTCATGTTCGATACAATCATCCGATTCAGCATTCGGAACAAACTCGTCATTGGGGCTTTTGTGCTGGCCCTAATTGTCTGGGGCAGTTATTCAGCGTACAACCTGCCCGTTGATGCTGTACCCGACATTACCAATAATCAGGTCGTTATCATTACCCAAACGCCCGCTTTGGCCGCGCAGGAAGCGGAACGATTCATCACGACTCCGCTCGAACTGGCCCTTGCCAATTTGCAGGGCATTGAAGAAATCCGGTCGGTATCTAAACTCGGTCTGTCGGTCATTACGGTGGTCTTCAACGAAGATACCGAAATGCTTAAAGCGCGGCAACTGGTGTCGGAGCAGATGCTGAACGCCGTCAAAGATATTCCTACCGATTACGGACGCCCTTTTCTGGCCCCGATAACGACCGGACTCGGCGAAATTTACCAGTACACACTGGTGCCGCAACCCGGTTACGAAGGCAAATATTCGCTTACGGAACTGCGCTCCATTCAGGACTGGATTGTGAAGCGGCAACTGGCGGGCATTCCCGGCGTGGTCGAAATCAGCAGCTTCGGGGGCTTTCTGAAGCAGTATGAAGTGGCCGTTGACCCCAACCGGCTCCGGGCGGCTGGCATTACGCTGACCGAACTCGCCGACGCCATGAGTCGCAACAACGCCAACACTGGCGGGTCGTATATCGAGCGCAACAATCAGGCGTATTTTATCCGGGGCGAAGGGGCGGTGGGTAGTTTGAAAGACATCGAAAACACGGTTATCCACACCAAAAACGGCTTGCCGGTACGCATCGGCAACGTAGCAACGGTGCAGTTTGGCCATGCCGTGCGGTTTGGGGCTATGACCCGAAATGGCGAAGGCGAAGCAGTAGGCGCGGTGGTGCTGATGCTAAAAGGGGCCGATTCTGAAACGACCATCAAGGGCGTAAAAGCCCGTATCAAACGCATTCAGGCCAGTTTGCCGGAAGGCATCAAGATCGTGCCATTCATTGACCGGACCAAACTCATCGATAAAAGCATCAGCACCGTTGAACACAATTTGCTTGAGGGCGGGCTGATTGTGGTATTCGTACTCCTGCTGCTGATGGGGAGCTGGCGGGCTGCGGTGATTGTGGCGTCGGTAATTCCGCTGGCCATGCTCTTCACGCTCGGTATGATGAAGACGCTGGGCATATCGGCCAACCTGATGAGTCTCGGGGCCATCGACTTCGGCCTGATCGTGGACGGGTCTATCATCATCGTCGAAGCGGTACTCCATCATTTCGGACAGGAGAAGAAGTTCACTGGAAAAACCTTGGACCAGAATGAAATGGACGAAGCGGTATTCGAGTCGGCGTCGGCGATACGGCGGTCGGCAGCTTTCGGCGAGATTATTATCCTGATTGTTTATCTGCCGATTCTGTCGCTGACGGGTATCGAGGGCAAGATGTTTCGCCCAATGGCCTCGACGGTCTCGTTCGCCATTATAGCCGCGCTGGTGCTGTCATTGACCTACGTGCCGATGATGTCGGCGTTGTTGCTGCCAAAGAACATGGTGCAGAAACTCACATTTTCGGATCGGCTCATGGACTGGCTATACCGGCACTACGAACCCGTAGCCAAAACGGCCCTGCGCTGGCGCAAAACGACTGTTACTGTGGCGCTGGCGATGCTAATCGGGGTAGTCCTGCTATTTGGGACGCTGGGGGGTGAATTTATTCCACAACTGGATGAGGGCGACATGGCCATCGACTTCCGAATGCCGTCTGGTACGTCGCTGTCAGCCACGATTGATGCCACGCTACGGGCTGAACGGGTATTAAAAAGCCGTTTCCACGAGGTCAAACAGATTGTGGCCCGCGTGGGCGCGTCCGAAGTACCTACCGATCCCATGAACGTAGAGCAATGTGATTTGATGATGACAATGAAGGACCGCTCGGCCTGGACCAACGCCACCGACCGCGAAGACATGGCCCAAAAGATGGGCAAAGTTTTAGCCCAGGAAGTACCCGGTTCATCGTCGGAGTTTACGCAGCCTATTCAGATGCGCTTCAACGAGATGATTACCGGTGCAAAGTCTGATGTGGTCGTTAAAATCTTCGGCGACGACCTGCAAACGCTGTTCGAGCGGGCCAGTGCCGCCGGGCGGCTTATTGAAAGTGTACCGGGTGTGGCGGGGGTACGGGTCGAGCAAACGGTAGGTCTGCCCCAAATCAACATCGACTATAATCGCCAGAAACTGGCGCAATACGGCCTGGCCGTGGCTGATGTGAACCGGCTTATCAAAGCCGGCTTCGCGGGCGAAATTACCGGCCCCGTTTACGAGGGCGAACGACGCTATGATATGGCCGTACGCTTAGACAGTAGCAGCCGCCAAAATCTAGGCGACATCAGCAATCTGTACGTACCACTGCCCAATCCCAACGGCGAATCGACGAAGAGCATTCCGCTCAGCGAGGTAGCCACGGTCAGCTACGTACAGGCGCCGGCGCAGATTTCGCACGATAACACCAAACGGCGCATTACGGTGGGTGTGAGCATCCGGGGGCGCGACGTGGAAAGCGTAGTACATGACATTCAGCAAAAAATTGAGCGTCAGGTCAAACTGCCACCGGGCTATTATTACGCATATGGTGGGGCGTTTGAGAATTTGCAGAAGGCTAAAGACCGGCTTAGCATTGCCGTGCCGGTGTCGCTGTTCCTGATTTTTGTACTGTTGTTTGCTACGTTCAACTCACTGCGGTACGCTCTACTAATTTTCAGTTCGATACCTCTGGCGGCTGTGGGGGGTGTTCTGGCCCTCTGGCTTCGCGGTATGCCGTTCAGTATCTCGGCGGGCGTGGGGTTCATTGCCCTGTTCGGGGTGGCGGTGCTGAACGGCATCGTGCTGATTGGCTACCTGAACGACCTCGAAAAAGCCAATGAACACGCCCTGTTGGAGCGGATTATGCACGGTCTCCGCGCTCGGTTCCGGCCTGTGATTATTACTGCGTCGGTAGCATCGCTGGGTTTTCTACCAATGGCGTTGTCGACGTCTGCCGGGGCTGAGGTACAAAAACCACTGGCTACGGTCGTGATTGGCGGGCTCATCACGTCAACGCTCCTCACGCTCCTGGTCCTGCCGGTGCTGTATAGTCTGGTAGCGCCCAAAGAGAAAACTGGTGTGGGCAACCCAAAATCATCGGGCGTTATAGCAGGTATGCTGTTGCTGATACTGGCGGGTATGACTACTGGGCAGGTAAAGGCGCAGACTACTACGGCGGGCTTTTCGGCCAGTATGCCCGGAACACTACCCACCGTCATTACGCTTCCGCAAACGCTCGACCTCGCCAACCATCAAAGCTTAATCATTCGCAGCAGTTCGCTGGAAATTGGGCAGCAGCAGGCGTTGGTTGGGGCTGCATTTGATCCCGGCAAAACGGCGTTTGAGGCTCAGTTAGGCCAAACGCAGGCGCAACCGTTCGACTACATCCTCGGGGCTACGCAAACATTTGCCCTACCCTCTTTTTACCGGGCGCAACGGCAACTGTATAAAAGTAACGCCACCGCTGCCGAGCGCCGGTTATCGCTCAGGCGGGTGCAGTTGTATGGTGCTGTCAAACAGACGTATTATCAACTGCTTTACGATAATCAACTGGTAACGCTGCTGCGTCGGCAGGATAGTCTGTACCAGACGGCGACCCGTGCGGCAACAGTGCGATATCAGACCGGCGAAACCAATCGGCTCGAACAGGTATCGGCAGAAACGCGCGGGCAAAGCATCCGGCTTCGGCAACTCACCCTCCGCGCCACCATCGAAGCGCACCGCCGTACCCTGCAACTGCTGGTCAATACCCCCGAACCGGTGACCATAGACACCACGGTTACCCTCCGGCGCGACCTGCCGGTTTCGGTGACGGCCCTGCTCACTTCGGATCTGGTATCAACCAGCAACCCAGCTCTTGCGGTGTTGCAGCAGGAACGGACTATCAGCCGAAACCAGACACTCCTGGAGCAGCAGCGGCTCAAACCAGATCTGCTGGTTGGCTATTATAACCAGTCGATTAACCACGAAGTGGGATTCAACGTGGTTCAGGCGGGAGTATCGGTACCCCTGTTTACACAGGCTACCAAAGCCCGCATCAATGCCGCCCGGCTCAACGAGCAACTCACCGACGTAAACCTGCAATACGCCCAAACGCAGCTTACGGGGCAGTTAGCCATTCTGGAACGCAAGGCCGAAACCGGCCGGGCGTCGGTAGCCTACTACGAGCAAAACGCGCTACCGCAAGCTCGGCTCATCCGCGAAACGGCCCTACGCAGTTACCGCGCCGGAGAAATCAACTACGTCGAATTTTTTCAGGCCGTTCAGCAGGCATTTACCATCGAAGAAGACTATCTGAACACTGTTTTCCTGTACACAACCGTCATCATCCAGCTCGAACAATTGCTGGGAATCGAATAAATACATCCATGAAAAACATCCTGATTATCTTAACTATAGCTCTGCTGAACGTTGGTTGCAGCAGCCGGGGTACGTTGGACGAAGAACAACCGGACACGACGGCTGTCAACAAACCGGCACCCGACCAGATTACGGTTTCGCCGGGGCAGCTCAAGGCCATGAATCTGCAAATCGGCGCGGCCACGCAGCGCACCGTAAACGACGAAGTACCCGCCACCGGCACCGTCGACGTACCACCCCAGTACATGGCGTCGATTAGTCCGCTCATTGGTGGGGTTATTCAGCGCGTCAACGTCCTGCCGGGGCAGAGAGTTGGCAAGGGCGAAACGCTGGCTACGCTGCAAAGTCTCGATTTTATTCAGATGCAGCAGGACTATCTCCAGGCCGTGAGTCAGCTGGGGTATCAGCAGGCTGAACTGCAACGCCAGAAAACGCTCATTGCCGAAGATGTGGGGGCTAAAAAACGACTGCAACAGGCCGAAGCAGACTATGGCAGTAACCGGGCTTTGGTCAGTTCGCTGGCCCTGAAACTAAAGAGTCTGGGTACGTCGGTGGCCTCGCTGAAGGACGGCAAAATGATGCCGGTCATGCGGATTACCTCGCCCATTGCGGGATACATTACCGCATCAAACGTACATCTGGGACAGCAGGTTGCCACCGCCGACATGCTATTTAAGGTAATGAATACCGACCATAAGCATCTGGAGTTGAGCGTATTCGAGAACGACGCGTTCAAAGTCAAGCTTGGCCAGACTATTCTTATCAACGACCCAAAACTCGGCAAAGAGACTATTCGGGGGCAGGTGTACCTGGTGGGTAAAGCCTTTCAGGGCGACGCCCGCACAATTACACTGCACGGCCACGTCGATAACGAAGCGCAGGAGGCCCGGCTCGTTCCCGGCATGTTCCTCAACGCCCGTATCCTGACTGGCTCGCGCATGGCCACCACCCTGCCCGAAGTTGCCATTATCCGCAAAGGTAAATCCGGTTTCATCTATGTTCCTACCGGCCAACCGCGCACCTACAAACGAATCCCGGTGGGTATTGGCGTAATTGACAATGGCCGCATCGAAGTCATTACACCAATAGCCCTGACCAATATAGTCACCACTGGGGCGTACCTGCTCGAAGCCGAAATGGCGAAGGGTGAAGGAGGAGTAGTGGAGTAACGCGGGCGTATCGATGGTGCTTCAGCCCGTCAACGCAGTAGGTCGGACGTGGGCGTCCAACCTACGCCAACGCGTCGAACAGAATCTCGGCGGGGTGCTGGGCGGTACGGCCCGTGCCGTCGTGAATCTGGTGGCGGCAACTCGTGCCGGGCGCGGCAATGATGACCTCGGCGGGTTGTTGCCGGACGGTGGGGAACAGCACCAGTTCGCCAATTTGTATGGAGAGATCGTAGTGTTCCTTCTCATAGCCAAACGATCCCGCCATACCGCAACAACCCGATGGTATCAACTGCACGGTGTAGTTGGTCGGCAGCGACAGCGCTTTTTTGCCAGGCACCAACGACGACACCGCTTTCTGCTGGCAATGCCCGTGTAGTTTAATAAGCCGTTTTTCGTTCGTAAACTGCTCCGGTTTAATACGCCCGGCGTCCATCTCGCGAGCTACAAACTCCTCGAAAGTCAGGGTATACTGCGCAATACGTTTAGCGTCTTCGACCAGTTCTGCACTCACCAAATCGGGGTATTCATCGCGAAAAGTCAGAATGGCTGACGGTTCCAGCCCGACCAGTGGCGTTTCTTCGGTGATGAGGTCACGCAGGGCCAGGATATTACGGTCCGCGAGGGTTTTGGCGTATTTGAGCATCCCCTTCGAGAGTGCCGCCCGCCCGCTTTCGCCGTGTTTGGGAATTACCACCTCGTACCCCAGCCGCCGAAACAGGCTAATGGCTTTCTTGCCTACTTCTACGTCGTTGTAGTTCGTAAACTCGTCCAGAAAAAGGTTTACGCGGTTCCCCGTCAATACTTTCGGTTGTTCGGCCAGAACCTGATTATCGTTACGCGAAACAACCCTGACTGTTGAACCCTGACTATTAAACCATTTCCCAACCGTCTGCCTGTGCAACAGCGGCATGGTGCGGTCGGGGTGGAAGCCGACGATGCGGTTGGCGATGCGCCGGAGGGCAGGCGTTCCCAAAACGCCGTTCCAGGCCCAGGGAACGTAACTCGCCAGATGTGCCAGCCGCGTAAAATTCGCCACCAGCCGAGACCGGATGGGGACGCCGTTGGTATCATAATAGTGCTGTAGAAATTCGGCTTTCAGCTTCGCCACGTCCACGTTCGACGGACATTCGTTCTTGCAGCCTTTGCACGACAAACACAGGTCATACACCTGCTTGATTTCTTCGTGGTCGAAGCGGTTTTCTTTGGGCGAATGCGTCAGAAACTCGCGGAGGATATTGGCCCGCGCCCGTGTGCTATCTTTTTCGTTGCGGGTGGCCATGTAACTCGGACACATTGTACCGCCCGAAAGCTCAGTTTTGCGGCAGTCGCCGGAGCCGTTACATTGCTCGGCGTGTTGCAGTACGTTCTGGTCGTGGTACCGAAAATACGTTTGAAACGCGGGCGTTTGCTGATCGGCTTCGTAACGCAGGTGGGTATCCATCGGGGGCGTCTCCACGATTTTGCCGGGGTTAAAAATCCCGTCCGGGTCCCAGGTATGCTTTATTTGCCGCATCAGCTCGTAATTATGCGGTCCCACCATTTGCGGAATAAACTCGCCCCGCAGCCGCCCATCGCCGTGTTCGCCGGAGAGCGAGCCATTGTATTTTTTGACCAGCGTAGCTATTTCTTCGGCAATCATCCGGTATTGACGGTGGCCTTCGGCAGTTTTGAGGTTGATAATGGGCCGTAAATGCAACTCACCCGACCCGGCGTGGGCGTAGTGAACGGCGGTCATGTTGTGCTTTTGCAGAATGGCGTTGAACTCCCGGATATAATCAGGCAAATCGCGCACGTCAACTGCCGTATCCTCGATTACGGCTACGGCTTTGGCATCGCCGGGGAGGTTGCCCAGCAGACCCAGCCCGGCCTTGCGCAGGGTCCATATTTTTTTGGTGTCGTCGCCGAAGAGCAACGGAAAATGGTAGCCCATGCCGGCATTACGCATCTCGGCTTCCATCTGTATAGCCAGCGTTTCTACTTCGGCCCGGGTATCGCGCGAGAGATCGACAACAAGGATAATGGGGAATTTATCGTCAGCAGTTTTCTGAACAAAGAAGCTATTTTTGCGCTGTTCGGCGTTTTCGTCGGCGCGTTCCAGTACAATATCGTCAATCAGTTCAACGGCGTAGGGACTATACTTCAGCGCGACGAGCGTAGCCCGCAGAGCCTCGTCGATGGAGCGGCAATGCACACAGACCAGGCCCGTTTCTGCCGGGGGCAGCGGCACAATATTCAGTTTTATTTCGGTAATAAAGCACAGCGTCCCTTCCGACCCGGCAATGAACTTGGCGAGGTTGAACGACGGTCCGGTGGGCGTGTACGGAGCCATATCGAGCAGTTCGTCCAGCGCGTAGCCCGTGTTGCGCCGTTCGATGGACTTTTTCGGGAAGTTGCGCCGGATTTCTTCCTGATTAGCGGGGTTAGCCAGTATCTCGTTGGTTTTGAGCAGAATTTTATCGGCAATCGTGGCCGACCCGTTCTTCCGGCTTGCTTCGGCCATCTGTTTTTTGAAATGCCACTCGTCAACCGCGCCAAACTCCACTTCCTGCCCGTCGGCCAGCAACGCCTTCACCGACAGCGTATGCTCCCGTGTGGCGCGATAAACGATCGAGTTGGAACCGCAGGAGTTGTTGCCCACCATACCGCCAATCATGGCCCGGTTGGCCGTACTCGTTTCGGGACCGAAATACAGGCCGTAGGATTTGAGGAACAGGTTCAGCTCATCGCGAATCACGCCGGGCTGTACGCGTACCCACCGCTCATCGGGGTTGATTTCGAGGATCTTTGTAAAGTGCTTCGACACATCGACCACAATACCGCTGCCCACCACCTGCCCGGCCAGCGACGTACCGGCCGTGCGCGGAATGAGCGACTGCCGGTGTTCCCGCGCGAAGGCAATCAGCGTTTTGAGGTCATCGACGGTTTTCGGTACGGCCACGGCAGTGGGCATTTCACGATAGGCCGAGGCATCAGTAGCGTAGAGTATCTGGTGGGTATCATCGGTGAACAGATCGCCGGTCAGGCGGGTACGTAACTGATCAAAGGGGACAGTATTCATGTAGTAAAGAAACGGAGTAATAGCTAACGCTCGAAGTGCAAACAATCCTGACAAGTAGAGAATTCATCTATTCGGCTTTCAAATGCTCTTTGTGAAAAATTAACTCATCAGGTGTTGTAATGTCAGTTTTTTTCACCGACGGAGGCAAGGGGCAAAAAAACATTACTTAGAATAATACAAATAAAAAAGAAAATGATCACTCCGCATAGCATTGAAATTCAGAGACATATATAACATATATAGTTGAATAATTATATTTTCCTCTAAATTCATCAACTGTAGTATAATCTTATATTGACCGACTTTACGCTGATTTTAACAAAACACCATTTGTATTTTAATACGAACCTGTGGTAATTTGCCGAACGGTTCAGGTTTATATACCATTATTTCCCGCCAATTTGCCAGAGTTGACTATAATTCAGCCACTGCTTTTCCTCAATTTGGTAGCAGAAACTAATGGCTTACAAACGTTTTACCAAATTAATTCAACCTTTTTATTACAAACCTATGATGAACAATTTCTCTAAAGTTGGCCAGACGATCGGCAGTGCTGGTCAGGTTGAGCTGGCTCAACGATCCTTGTCAGCACAGACATTCCTGCGGAGTGTCCTGACGATGCTGACGATGGTGCTACTCCTCGGAAACCAGGTCTATGCACAGGGACGCACAGTAACGGGACGCGTGACAGACAATGCGGGCGGTGGTTTACCCGGTGTCAGCATCCAGATTAAAGGTACCCAGCGCGGTACCAACTCCGATGTTGAAGGCCGTTACTCATTGACCGACGTACCCGCTAACGCTACGCTGGTGTATAGCTTTATTGGCTATGTATCGCAGGAGATCGCCGTTGGCAACCGCTCGACGGTGGATATCAAGATGAGCGACGATACCAAAGCACTCGAAGAAGTAGTGGTAGTAGGCTACGGTACGTCCAAGAAGAAAGACCTGACAGGTGCCGTTACGCAGGTAACAGCCAAAGAATTTAACCCCGGTATCAACCCTAATCCGCTTCAGGCCATTCAGGGTAAGGTAGCTGGTCTGGTTATCACGACGTCATCGGGCGACCCAAACTCCAATCCAACAGTTCGTTTGCGGGGTTACACCTCACTGGCAGGTGGCTCAGAACCGCTTTACGTGGTCGATGGTATGATTGGCGTACCAATCAGCCAGATCAACCCCAACGACATTGAGACCATCGACGTGCTGAAAGATGCGTCGGCAGCGGCTATTTATGGTTCGCGGGCGGCCAACGGCGTAATTATCGTATCGACTAAGCGCGGTAAGGCCGGGCAAACGGTGGTTACGTTCAACAACTACGTAGGTGTGGAAACCATCTCGCGCAAACTCGACCTGCTCGACGGTCCCGGCTATCAGGCGGCTGTAACGAAGATCGAAGGCGCATCGGCGGTGTCTGGCTCGCGTTTCCCGAAAGATGCCAGCGGTAATTTTTACAATACCGACTGGATCGATCAGGTTACGCGGACGGCTGTTACAAACAACCACAATCTGGCTATTTCGGGCGGCTCGACTACCTTCAGCTACCGGGGTTCGCTGGATTACATCAAGCAGGATGGTATCGTGAAGAACACGGGCTTCAACCGGATTGTGGGCCGCGTTAACCTCGACCAGAAGGCACTGGACAACCGCCTGAGTGTGCAGTACAACCTGCAATACACGCAAACTGATCAGAAGTTTGCCGACAATGGCATTGTGCGCCGGGCGGCTCAGTTTCTGCCCACGCTGCCGGTTCGGTTTACGGAAGGGGCCAACTTAGCCAACAACATTGGCAACTATGCGGAGATACCCGGTGCGTTCGATTTATTCAACCCGATTGCGGGTCTGGAGAATGCCACTAACAACGGTATTCGGAATACGGCTATCATTGGTGCCAACCTCAAATATGAGATCATCGACGGGCTGACGCTGGGTGTAAACGGACAGTTGCAAAGCGACAATACGAACAACAACTACAGTAGCAGCCCAAACAATAAGTATTACGCGGCCAATAATGGTCGATCTGAACGTCGGCAGTATAATTCACAGAACCGCCTGGCCGAAGTGACGCTGAACTACCTGCGTACAATCAGTAGTAAAACTAACTTCTCGTTGTTGGGTGGCTACTCGTTTCAGCAGTTCGACAACGACGGCTTTGGGGCAGCCAACAATCAGTTTGTGACCAACGATTTAGGCTTCAACAATCTTGGTCTGGGTGCCGGCACGTTGCTGAATCCGAGCAATACCTACGCTACATCGTATCGGAACCGGGCAAACCTGATTTCCTTCTTTGGTCGGGGCATACTGAACCTGAACGACCGCTACAACGTAACGGCCACGGTTCGTCGAGATGGTAGTTCCAAGTTTGGTGCCAACAACAAATGGGGCGTTTTCCCCTCCATTGCTGCGGGCTGGAACATTTCGGAAGAATCGTTTTTCCCAAAAAGCAACGTTGTCAATTTCCTGAAGCTGCGCGTAGGCTACGGCCAAACGGGTAACTCGGAAGGCATTAACGCCTACAATTCTGTTCAGTTATACGGTCAGAAAGGCACCTACTTTGATGGGGCGCTTGGCGACTTTCTGCCAGGTTATGGTATTACACAGAATGCCAACCCCGACCTGAAATGGGAAGTATTGGGCCAAACCAACATTGGTCTGGACTTTCAGATGTTTGGCAATCGTTTTTCGGGTAGTATCGAGTACTACAACAAGCTGACCAATGACGTACTGTACAACATCAACGTACCGGCTGATGGCGTTAAGTACTTTACGAATACCATTCTGGCCAACATTGGTAGTATCAGCAACAAGGGTGTTGAACTCTCGTTCGGTGGCGACATTGTGCAGAAGGCTGACTTTAACTGGAATGCCCGGATTATTGGTTCGTACAATGCCAACAAAGTGGTTTCGCTTTCTAACGATCAGTTTAACATTGGTCAGGTACGCTTCAACCCCTTTGGTGGCCGTGGTCTTTCCGACGTGTTTGCGTCAGTATTAGTAGTGGGTCGTCCGTTGGGAGAGTTCAACAACGTACCAACGTTTACAGGACAGTACAATGCCGCTGGTGTTCCTCTGTTGAAACCTGCTACCGGCGACAAGTCTGTCACCGAATATAAAGACACGGATGCAGCTGCTGGTTTTGCAACGGGTAATACCCCCATTGCGCAGGGCAATCCGCAGCCCTTCTTTAACCTGTCGCTCAGCAACTCGTTTCGGTACAAGAATTTCGACATGAACTTCCTGCTGCGGGGCGTATTCGGCAACACGATCCTGAACAATACCCGCGCGAACTACCTGATTCCGGGGTCTATTCTACAAACGAATATGCTGCGGGGAGTAACAGATTTTCCCAACAACTATGCTGTTAACGTACTCTCGACCAATTATCTGGAGAGCGGCACGTTCGTTCGGCTCAATAACTGGCAGATTGGCTACAATGTAGGGGTGAAGCCAAACAAGTATTTCTCCAGCGCACGTATCTACGTGGGTGGCAATAACCTGTTTGTCCTGACCGGCTACAAAGGAGTTGACCCGGAGTTGCAGGCAGCTGGCGATCTGGGGGGCAACCCAGGTGGTGGTCAGGTGGCGGCTCCGGCTGCGGGTGGTGTACAGACCGGCTACTTTGCCCCCGGACAGGCTCCCAATCCAATTGGTCTCGACAACGCTGGTGCCGGTTTCTATCCTAAAACACGCTCGTTCCAGTTAGGTGTAAACCTGACGTTCTAAATTTTTTCACGAACCGGATAAACGCAAAAAAATGTCCGGTTCGTGAAAACCGTTTTTTTAAACACAACGTTAGTAGTGCACAAGCATATTAAAGCTGTAACTAATTATAAATCAAAAACTTCTATGAAACGCATTAACCTGAAAGTCCTGATTGGCTGCTCAGCATTGCTCCTCACTGGGCAGGCTTGTACCGACCTTTCAGAAACGACCTACGACGTACTGCCAACGAGCGGTACCTTTGGCTCGACCGCTGCCCAGAAAGCAGCGCTGATTGGCCCGCTGTACAATGGCCTGGGTAATTACTTTGATCAGTTTAACGTCATTAACACCACTACCGACGAGCAGATCGTTCCAACCCGCGGGGGTGACTGGGGCGACGGCGGCAACTGGCAACGGCTGTATCAGCACACTTGGGGTCCGGTTACGGACAACGGCAACTTCAACGGCTGGTGGAGCTGGTGCTACAACAACATCACGGCTATCAATCAGCAGTTGGGTACCGTTACCGATCCGGCTCTCAAAGCTGAGTTGAGAACCCTCCGGGCGTTTTTCCACTATCAGGCCATGGACCTGTTTGGTAACGTAATCATCTCCGACAAGCTGGGTGGTACCTCACCTGCCCAAAGTACACGCGCACAGGTGTATGCGTTTGTGGAGAAAGAGTTACTGGAAGCCTATCCAAACCTGTCTGACAAGGTAGGTGGTGAATTTTATGGACGGATGAACAAACCGGCTGCCGACATGATGCTGGCTAAACTGTACCTCAACGCTCAGGTCTATACCGGAACCCCACAGTGGGCCAAAGTAATCGAGCGTACCGACAACATCACCAAGTCAGGCAAATTTTCGCTCAACGGCGACTTCTTCGCTAACTTCTCGTTACAGAATCAGGCATCACCCGAAATCATCCTGGCTACGCCATTCAGCAGCACTAAGCGGGGCGGCATGAATATCCAGATGCGGACACTGCACTACGCGAATCAGTTGACGTATAACCTCGGCTCATCGCCCTGGAATGGTTACGCAACGGTAACAGAGTTTTACAACTCGTTCGACGATAAGGACGTTCGCAAAAAGATGTGGATTGTCGGTCAGCAGTTTGCTGCCGATGGTAAAGCAATTGTTGCTGATGGTGCGTCGGTAATTTTCACCCCGGAGATTCCCTCGTTTGTAATGCCCGCTGGTCCAGCTGGTGCCTTACCGGGTGCGCGGAGTCAGAAGTACGAAATTCAGCGCAACAACGCGTTCAACGATATGGATAACGATTTCGTAATCTATCGGCTGGGCGATGCGATCCTGATGCGTGCCGAAGCTAACCTGCGGTTAGGCAATGCCGGAGCCGCCGTTACCGATGTTAACCTGCTTCGCACCCGTGCAGCTATGCCTGCCTACACAGCAGCTACGCTGACGCTGAACGAGATGCTGGCCGAACGCGGTCGTGAACTGGCCTGGGAATACCACCGTCGTCAAGACCTGATTCGCTTCGGTCAATATACCAAAGCGTGGCGTTTCAAAACTGCTTCGGCACAAACCCGCACGATTTTCCCGATCCCAAACGATCAGATCGTGCTGAATCCAAACCTGAAACAGAATCCTGGCTACTAAGCCAAAACGGTTTTGATAAACCAAAACAGCAGACTCGAACGAGTCTGCTGTTTTGGTTTCCACGGCATGAATGCAGGAAAACCAGACCTACTAAAGCCCCTTGCTAATTCGTTATCTTTACAACCCTGTTTCCGTAGATTCCTCCTAAACACTTCCCTGCTAACGACTTACGTAACAGTCACTTTCCAGTCAGGTATTCTATAATGCGCGTTCTCTTATTTCTTTTGTGTACAGCCCTGTTGGCCGCTTGCCGGTCAGGGTCAGACGCACCCGCTGACCCGCTGTTTAAAAAACTTCCGGCCGGCCAAACCCACGTCGATTTTGCCAATACCGTTACCGACGACAAAGACTTCAACATCTTCAATTACCGCAACTTTTACAACGGTGGGGGCGTAGCCATCGGCGACGTGAATAATGACGGCCTGCCCGACGTGTTCATGATTGCCAACACCGCCGATAACAAGCTGTATATCAACCGCACCAAACCGGGCGGAGCCATTGAGTTTGAAGACGCTACAGCAAAAGCGGGTGTGGCGGGCAAACGCGCCTGGAGTACGGGTGCCACCTTTGCCGATGTCAATGGCGACGGGCGGCTCGACCTGTACGTCTGTAACGCGGGCATCCGTGAGAACGACGACCGCAGCAACGAACTCTATATCAACACCGGCAACGACCCCAGTGGCCTGCCCACCTTTACGGAGAAAGCTGCCGAATATGGCCTCAACGACCGGGGCTACTCTACCCACGCAGCCTTTTTCGACTACGACCGCGACGGCGACCTCGACATGTACCTGCTCAATAACAGTTTTATGCCCGTTGGTCGGCTGCAATACGCCAATCTCCGCGCCCAGCGCGATTCGCTCGGTGGCGATAAGCTGTTCAGAAATGATGGAAAAGCATTTACCGACGTATCAGAGCAGGCGGGTATTTACGGCAGTTTGATTGGGTTTGGGCTGGGTATTACCGTCGGCGACGTAAACGAAGATGGCTGGCCCGACATTTACATCTCCAACGATTTTTACGAACGCGATTATCTCTACGTCAACAACCACGACGGTACGTTCCGGGAGACCATTAAAGAATCCATGCCGCACACCAGCCTATCCTCGATGGGGGCCGACGTAGCCGACATCAATAACGACGGGCGTCTGGATATTTTCATTACCGATATGCTGCCCGGAAACGACCGGCGGCTCAAGAAAACCTCGACCTTCGAGAGCCACGAACTCGAACGTATCAAACTGGAACGCGATTTCCATTATCAGGTCATGCAGAACATGCTGCACCTGAACCGGGGTAACGAACCGGGCAAAACCGACCTGCCTGTGTTCAGCGATGTAGCGCGGTTTTCGGGTGTTCAGGCTACCGACTGGAGCTGGGGCGCGTTGATCTTCGATATGGATAACGATGGGCGCAAAGATGTATTCGTGGCCAATGGCATCGCCAAGGATGTAACAGATCAGGACTTCGTAAACTTCCTCGCCGACCGCGAAAACATGGCGCAGGTGGCCCGGAGCGGAGCCTTCAACTACAAAGATTTTCTGGATAAAACACCCTCCGAAGCCGTACCGAACTACGCCTTTCGCAACGAAGGCGACCTGCACTTTATCAACAAGGCCTTCGACTGGGGTCTGTCAGAGCCCGACTTCTCGAACGGCGCGGCTTACGGAGATTTAGACAACGACGGTGATCTGGATTTGGTGGTTAACAACGTGAACGCGCCGGTGGCCATTTACGAAAATCTATCACAGCAGAAGAATAAGCCGAATTTTCTGCGCGTCAAATTCGATGGCACGGGCATGAACCGCAACGCCATTGGCGCGAAGGTGTTCGTGTATCAGCCGGGGCAAACACAGTTGCTACAGCAAATGCCGAACCGGGGTTTTCAGTCATCGGTCGATCTGACCATGGTGTTTGGGCTGGGCAAACAAGCGGGTATCGACTCGGTGGTAGTCATCTGGCCCGACCTGACAAACGGCGCGGCCAGCAAACAGACCATCCGGCAGCCCAACGCCAACCAGACGCTAACGCTCCGCCAAACCGACGCCAACCAACGCTGGGTTCCGGCCAAAACAGGTAGCACCGGCGTTTTTCGGGACAATACAGCCGCGTCGGGGCTGACGTTCAGGCATCAGGAGAGTACTTTTACCGATTACAACCGCGATCCGCTCCTGAAACAGCAGCTGTCCACGCAGGGTCCGGCAATGGCCACCGGCGACGTGAATAACGATGGGCTGGACGATGTATATCTGGGCGGAGCCAGCGGACAAGGTGGGAAACTGTACCTTCAAAAACCGGGTGGTTCATTCGCCGAAAAAACCCCGCCCGCCATCCGGCGAGACAGCACCAGCGAAGCCGTTGATGCCGTGTTCTTCGACGCCGATGGCGACAAAGACCTTGACCTGTACGTGGTGACGGGCAGCAACGAATACCTACCCACCGCCGACGAACTGCTGGACCAGCTGTACCTGAACGACGGCAAAGGCAATTTCAGCCCCTCGCCCGATGGTAATCTGCCCAACCTGAAAGCCAGCGGCTCGTGCGTGGCAGCCGCCGACTTTGACCGCGACGGCGACATTGACCTGTTCATCGGCTCGCGACTAATACCGGGCGAGTACGGCAAATCGCCGATCAGTTATCTGCTGACTAACGACGGCACGGGCCGGTTCAAGAACTTCACCAAACGGTCGCTGCCCGACGCCGACGCGCTGGGTATGGTTACGGGGGCCACCTGGGCCGACCTCAACGGCGACAACTTTCCCGAACTGATTGTGGTGGGCGACTGGGAGCCAATCCGGGTCTTTGAAAACAAACGCGGGCGGCTCACCCAAAACCCCGACATGCCGATTACGGCGGACAACGGCGAACCGATGAAAACCAACGGCTGGTGGAACTGCGTAAAAGCGGGCGATGCCGACGGCGACGGCGATATTGACCTCGTGGTGGGTAATCTGGGCCTCAACTCCCGCATCCGCGCCACCCAGAAAACCCCCGCCGAACTGTACGTGAGCGACTTCGATAACAACGGTACGCTGGAACAGATCATCACCTGCGTGGACGAAACGGGCCAGAGTTACCCAATGGTGCTGAAGGCCGAGTTGCAAAAGCAGATGCCGGGCATCAAGAAGAAATTCATCAAATTCAATGACTTCGCGGGTAAGAAAATCGACGAGATTTTTGACGAGGAGCAACTTAAAAAAGCGACCCGGCGGGAAGTATTTACGGGGGCGTCCGCCATTCTGATTAACAACGGACGCGGTAAACTCACGTTCCGGCCACTACCAACCGAAGCGCAGCTATCGCCCATCCAAAGCGTGGTCTTTACCGATTACGACCACGACGGAAGTACCGATCTGCTGCTGGCGGGTAACTTTTTCGATGTGCTGCCCGAAATTGGCCGTTACGATGCCAACTACGGGCTGGTTTTGCGCAACCGGGGCAAAACAGCCGATGGCGGCATCAACTACGATGCTGTTCCTGCCGACAAGTCTGGCTTCTTCGTTCGCGGACAGGTCAGGCGCATGACACAACTCAAACAGGGTCAGCTGATTATTGCTAAAAATAACGATCAGGTTCAGGTTTTTAAGTAAGTCGTATCGCATCGGCGCACCGACTTTTGTCTGACCAGACCTGGTAAAGGGCTGATAATGTAGTTACCATATTAGCCGCTTCAAGGCTTGAACGGTCAAGAGTGACCAACCTACATACTTCCAAATGAAACATATACTCTTCATCATGACCGCACTGACGGTATCACTCACTGGCTGCGATTTTTTCAAGTCAGAAAAACAGCTGTTTCAATCCCTTGACTCGACAAAAACGGGCGTAGGGTTCGTGAATCAGCTTAAGCCCTCGCAGAAGCTGAATATCCTCGACTACCTATATTATTACAACGGTGGGGGCGTATCGGCGGGTGACATCAACAACGATGGCCTGACCGATCTGTATTTCGTGGCCAACCAGGGGCCGAACAAACTTTATCTCAACAAAGGCAATCGCGACGGCGAGCCGTTCAATTTTGAAGACATTACCGAAAAAGCGGGCGTAAAAGGCTTCTCAGACTGGCAAACCGGCTCGACAATGGCCGACGTCAATGGCGATGGGTTTCTGGATATTTACGTTTGCGCGGTCGGTAATTTCCGGGGGCTGGAAGGGGCCAACGAACTGTATATCAACAACGGCGATGGAACGTTTACCGAAAAAGCTGCCGACTATGGGCTTGACTTTACAGGATTCTCGACCCAGGCCGCCTTTTTCGACTACGACCACGACGGCGACCTGGACTGTTACCTGCTTAATCACGCCGTACACACCTCCCGCAGCTACGACCGCGTTTCGACCCGCAACTTTCGAAATAACGAATCGGGCGATTATTTCTTCGAGAACAAGCTGATCGACAAAGCCGGTAACGCCCCCGCCGGGAAGGTTGCCCGATTTACCGACGTCTCCAAAAAAGCGGGTATCTACGGCGCGGCAATGGGCTACGGACTGGGCATTTCGGTAGCCGATCTAAACAACGACGGCTGGGAGGACATGTACATCTCCAACGATTTCCACGAAGACGATTATTACTACATCAACAACCAGAACGGCACCTTTACCGAAAGCGTCCGCAAGGCATTTCAGCACACAAGCCGGTTTTCGATGGGTAACGATGTGGCCGACGTGAACAATGACGGGTTTGCCGACGTGATCACGATGGATATGTACCCCGAAGATGAAACCATCGAAAAATCGTCGCTGGGCGAAGATGCGCTGGATATCTACCGATATAAACTGGCCTTCGGCTACATGAATCAGTACAGCCGCAACTGTCTGCAACTGAATTTGTCGGGCAAAAAATTCATGGACATTGGAGCTATGGCAGGCATTGCAGCCACGGACTGGAGCTGGTCGCCGTTGCTGGCCGATTATGACAACGACGGCATCAAAGACCTGTTTGTTTCCAATGGTATCGTTCACCGGCCCAACAACCTCGACTACGTAAAATTTGCTTCGGTCGATTCGCTTCGGTACGCTCAGGAAACTTCAGCTTCGCTCGACGAACGCGCCATCAAACTCATGCCCGAAGGGAAGGTACACAACTACCTGTATCGGGGCACTCCATCGCTGCGATTCGAGGACAAATCAGTTGCCTGGGGTTTTGAAACGCCCACCTTCTCGAACGGCGCGGCCTACGCTGACCTCGACAACGACGGCGACCTGGACCTGATTACCAACAACATCAACAGCCCTGCCGGACTGTACCAGAACAACGCCACGACGCTCTTTCCCGACAATCAGCACCTGACTGTCCGGCTGCGGGGTAACGCGGCCAACACCTTTGGCGTGGGGGCAAAAGTCGTTTTGCGTTACGACTCGGCCGGCGTTCGGGTGCGGCAGGTTCAGCAACTTATGCCCACGCGCGGCTTTGAGTCGTCGTCGGCTCCCGAGCTACTGTTCGGGCTGGGTAAACAAACCACCATCGACTCGCTGATTGTGCTGTGGCCGGGCGGCCGCATGGACGTGCGCCAAAACGTAAAAGCCGGGCAGTTACTCACGCTGAAACAGGCGGATGCGAAACTGGACGGCACTAATTTTCGCTATACCGCAGCCCCTGACCCAACGCTGTTTACCGAACTGACGGGTGCCGACACGCTGCCGTTTTTCCACGATGAGAACAAGAATTTCTTTGATTTTGTACGCGAACCCCTGATGCCGTTTCAGGTCTCGACCGAGGGGCCACGCTTAGCTACCGGCGACGTGAACGGCGATGGACTCGAAGATATCTACGCCGGTGGGGCAAAGTGGCAGGCGGGTCGAATGTTGATGCAGCAGCCCGACGGACGGTTCAAAGCCATTGTGCAGCCCGTTTTTCAGCAGGATTCGACCTTCGAAGACGTGGACGCCAGCCTGTTCGACGCCGACCGGGACGGTGATCTGGATTTATACGTGGTGACGGGCGGCAACGAATTCAGCGGAGATATGGTGGGGCAGTTTGACCGGCTGTACCTGAACGATGGCGCGGGCAATTTCAGCCGGGCCACCAACGCCCTACCGCCGATGTTCGACAACAAAAGCTGCGTAAAACCTTTCGATATTGACGGCGATGGCGATCTGGATTTGTTTGTGGGCGGGCGCGTGGTGGCATTTGGCTACGGCAAACTGCCGAAGTCCTATCTGCTCATTAACGACGGAAAAGGAAAATTCAGCGATCAGACCGACAAACTCGCGCCGGGGCTGCGCCGGGCCGGGATGATTACCGACGCCGTTTGGGCTGATTACGATAACGACAAAGACATGGACCTGATTCTGGCGGGTGACTGGATGCCGATCCGCATTTTTGCCAACACTGGCGGCAAACTGGCCGAGGTTCAGAGTTTCATGGCCAGCAATACGCCAATGAGTGGCTTCTACCAGCACGTGGTGGCGGCAGACTTCGATAAAGACGGTGATCTGGATTTGGTAGCGGCTAACCTCGGCACCAACACCAAGCTACGCAAATCGTCTGATGCTTTCCTGCGCATGTTTGTCAAAGACATCGACAACAACCAGACCGCTGAGCAAATCATTGCCTATAACCGGGGTAAGACGCTGTATCCGCTGGCGTTTAAAGACGAACTGGGCAAACAACTGCCGGGTATCATCAACAAACGCTTCACTGATTACGTCTCCTTTGCCGGAAAGCCACTCGACGATGTACTGACCAGCAGCGAACTGGACGGAGCCGGCGAGTTCACCGCCGATCAGTTTGCGTCGATTTATCTCGAAAATCAGAACGGGAAATTTACGGTGCGCGAGTTGCCAATAATGGCACAGGTCTCGAAGCTCTTCGCGCTGCTGCCCTATGATATCGACAACGACGGCGATCTGGATTTGCTGGGGGGCGGCAATTTCTACGGGGTCAGCACGTATCAGGGCCGCTATGATGCGAGTTACGGGCTGGTGCTGCAAAACAACGGACGCGGCAGTTTCAGCAGCCTCTCGCCGATCGATACAGGCTTTTTGCTCAACGGTGAGATTCGCGACATTCGCCCTGTGCAAACGCCAAGTGGCCCGTTGCTGGTAGTAGCCCGTAATGGAGATAGTATGCAGACATTCAGATTGTTGAAGTAAAAAACTCCTAAAATCCCTACATTATGAATAACCCAAAAAGAAAAACACCGTTACTTTTTATACTCGCTTTTTGCTACTCCGTATTAAGCGCAAACGCCCAAACCACCCCCAGCCCCGACTGGCAGATCGTGGGCAAGAATATTGACCCGGCCAACTATTACGGCATCACCGTAGCCAACGGCATGATTGGGCTGGTATCGTCGCCCGAACCCATGAAGGTAAAAGACGTGGTGCTGAATGGCGCGTTCGACACCTACGGACGCGGGCGGGTGTCCAACATCCTGAAAGTGTTCAACTTCGTCAACATGAACCTCGATGTGGACGGTCAGCGGCTGAGTCGGAAAGATATTGCCAACTACCGCCAAACGCTCGACATGCAGAAGGCCGCGCTCACCACCACATTCGACTTTAAGGACAAGGTCAGCGTGAAGCAGACCATTATGGCCCTGCGTCACCTCCCCTACTCGGCCCTGACCATGGTAGAAATCACGGCGAAAAAAGACTGCGAAATCATTCCGATGAGCGTGATTGAAACACCCGAAAATCTCAAAGAAGTCAAGAATTTTTACGCTGAAATTGACCGGCCCCACGTAACAATCGGCCTGCTGACCTCGGTAGCCAAAAGCCCGACGGGGAAGCTGACCGTAGCCGCCAGTAACAGCTTTATTTTTGAGGAACCACACGGGCAGGAACCCGACGTCATTCACGAAGACTGGGACTACAACATGCACCTTGCCAAGTTTAAAAAGCAACTGAAAGCAGGCGAAACATACCGATTCAGCGTGGTGGGTTCAGTTATCTCGTCGGCCAACACCGCTGACCCACACAACGAAGCCGAACGTCTGACCATCTTTGCCGCCCTCGAACGCACCGAACGGTTACTGACGCGCCACAACGCCGAATGGCAGAAGCTATGGCAGAGTGACATCGTCATCGATGGAGACCCCGATGCGCAACAGGCCGTGCGGTCGGCGCTGTACCACCTGTATTCGTTCTCACGCGAGGGTACGAGTTACAGCCTGTCGCCAATGGGGTTGTCAGGCCTGGGTTACAACGGACACGTATTCTGGGATACCGAACTCTGGATGTACCCCCCACTGCTGATGCTGAAGCCCGAAATTGCGAAGTCGCTACTCGAATATCGCTTTGAGCGTATGCCGATGGCCCGGCAAAATGCGTTTAGTCACGGCTACAAGGGCGTTATGTTTCCGTGGGAGTCGGACGCCGACGGACAGGAGTCTACACCCGTCTGGGCTTTGACAGGGCCGTTTCAGCACCACATTACGGGCTGCGTAGGCTGGGCGTTCTGGAAATATTATCAGGTAACGAAGGATAAGGAATGGCTCAAAACACGCGGCTACCCAATGCTGAAAGAAGTAGCTGAATTCTGGGCAAGCCGGGTGGAGCGGGAAGGTCCGGGTAAGTACCACATCAACAACGTCATCGGAGCTAACGAGTGGCAGGAAAACATCGACGATAATGCATTTACGAATGCGATGGCCAAAACGTCGCTGCAATACGCCATTCAGGCTGCGCAGGAGCTCGGTATTGTAGCTGACCCTGACTGGAAACTCGTAGCCGACAACATTCCGATCCTGAAGTTTGCCGATGGCACTACGAAAGAGAACCGAACCTACGACGGTGTTACCATCAAACAGGCCGACGTAAACCTGCTGGCCTACCCGCTTACGGTAGTGAGTGATCCGGCAAGCATCCGCAAAGATTTGACGTATTACGAACCTCGCTACTCGCCCGACGGCCCGGCCATGGGCTGGTCGGTACTGGCCACGCTAAACGCCCGGCTGGGCAACACCGACAAGGCATTTCAGTGGTTTGAGAAGAGTTACAAGCCCAATCAGGCACCGCCGTTTGGCGTGCTGGCCGAAACGGCGGGCGGCACCAATCCCTACTTTGCTACAGGTGCGGGCGGTATGCTACAGGCCGTACTGAGCGGCTTCGGTGGGCTGGAAATAACGGACAGCGGGATCACAGAACTCAAAACGAAGCTGCCCAAACAATGGAAATCACTGACTATCAAAGGAATCGGCATTCAGCATAAGACCGTTTCCGTCAGATAGCAGACAAATGGATAATGTATGATGAATAAGGCAGCGTGGAAAGCGTGAACTCCACTGCGCGTTATCCATTATACATTGTTCATCCGGTTACTACATCACCATTTTGCCGCCGGTAGGTTGGCTGCCTGCAGTTCGAGATTAACGTCTTTTGAGTGGGTGGCCATTTTATTAAGGGCAATGTAAATAGTCTTCACAGCACTCTCAATCCGGCCCCAGCCCTCTTCGCTACGCAGGTCAATGCTGATCATGGTCCGATTATTCTGGGCCATAATGGTCAGATACGTCATAGCACCCAGCACAACCGCTGAGATAGCCTGGGTATCGGCTCCTTTCACAAACGACAACTGTTCTACCAGCCGTGTCATTTCTTCATCCTGTGCCTTAGCAGTCGATTCGGCAATGGAATCATTCTCCATCACGCTGGCTTTGAGTACTTCGCGGGCAGCTTTAAACGTGCGGAAATACCGGTACGTCTGAATCACCTGCCGATACCAGATACGCGCCACGTCGGATTCATGCAGGGGTCGAATCTGATCAAGTACGGCCGGGCTGAAAATCGGGAATAACTTACCCATCTTCACATAGTATTCCAGTAGGCCTTCCATACCGCCAAAGTACCGGTAGATGAGGACTTTACTGACGTTAGCTTTCTCGGCTACCCGGTTCACGCCAACGCCTTCGAGGCCGCGTTCAGCAATGACTTCTTCCAGGGCCTCCACAATTCGCTGTGTAGTTTTAGCCCGATTCCTTCTTACTTTATCTTCCTTTTCTACGTTATCTTCCATTTCAATATCCATATATGTGACGCTCGCGCTAATTTGAGGAGTTACACAAATTTGACTTGCGTTTTCTGGAGTCGTCACTTTAAAGATCTTTGAATTATCCGTATAAAATCATCAAACAGTAGAAAACAGGCCTCTACACCACAAATACAAGCCAAAAAACAGTAAATCAGGTCCCTTAACTCACTTAATTCATAGATAATTGAACATAACACCTTTATTAACTATATGAAGTAAGTAGAGAACAAACTACGGCGAATTCATATCAAATAGAGCAATTCAAAAGCCAATACGTAACTATACATCCCTCAGATTAGATCATAAAAAAAGCCACCTGATTTGAATCAGGTGGCTGCTACTTAGTAGCCCGAGAAGG
>JACMPG010000051.1 GCA_014377625.1 Spirosoma sp. | reverse complement strand
GTAACTGGAATGGCCACCGTCGAACGAAGGCAGGCGGCTGTGGCTGTGCTTGGGAGCTTTATGATGCTTTGAATCCGAGCGGTAATGCTCCATCAGAAATGACCAGACGCTCAGGTTTTGGCCTTCTTCGCGCTGATGCTCGTGAAAATGCGTCACCAACTCCGGCAACCGAATAACCTGCTCAGCACTCATCGACGGCACTAAGCTGCCCCCAAAAAGTAATAAAGCCAGTCCGATTGCGAGTACCTGTTTCATCAACGAAATGATAAATCAACCTGAACAGGCTGGTTTATGACTCAATAACGGGCAAAGGCGTTGAATCGTTGTTAACTTGGTTCGGGGCGTCGAAATTTAGAATTGGTCTATGGCGATGTAATCGCGCTGGCCGGGTCCGTTTTGGCAAAGGGCCATTGCTTTCGATACCCCGCCGAGAGCAGATACGCCACTACGCCCACCGCCGTAACGGTCAGACCCGACCGCATAAACGTCAGACCGGTTGAATAGAAGACGAACAGCCACACGCCAATGGCCAACAGCACGGGCAGCGGGTAAAGTGGCATTCGGAAGGGGAAATTTTCGCGGGTAGCGGCTCGTCGGCGGTGCAATAGCAACAGCCCAACCGCCTGCCCCACAAACTGCACCATAATACGCATGGCCAGAATGGCCGTAATCACGTCGCCAAGCCGGAACAGCAGACTGAACACAAACCCCAGCCCGCCCAGAAATAGCAGCGATACGTACGGAAACTGTTTGGTTGGATGAAGTTTGGCGAAGATGCGGAAGAACTGCCCGTCGGCGGCAGCGGCATATGGCACCCGCGAATACCCCAGCAGCACCGCAAACAAGGACGAGAACGCTACCAGCAGCACCAGCACCGTAGCGAACCGGGCCGCGCCGGGTCCGTACAGCGTCTCAACAAACGTACTGACAATGAACTCACTCTCCTGCGCTATCTGCCACGGTACCACACTCACCACGCTGATGTTCATGAGCAGATACAGGCCTGCAATGCCAATGATGGAGATAAACATACTGGCCGGAATGTTACGGGCGGGCCGCTGGATTTCGCCCCCCAGGTGGCATACGTTGTAGTAGCCGAGGTAGCAGTAAATAGTCTGCACCGATGCACTACCCAACCCCGCAGCCAGTATGCCCCCACCCACGGACCCAACCGAACCAAGCGTTTCGCTGAGCGGAATACGGATGTTGGTCAGGCCACCCACAATAATCCAGCCGAGGGTCAGCAGCACCGCCCCCCACATGACCAGCCCGATTTTGCCCACCGAATCAATCTTGCGATACAGTAACGCGATAATCAGCAATACTACCCCGCCCGATACCGCCCGGTGCTGCCAGTCGTTCAGAGGAATCAGGTACGATGCGTATTGCGAAAAGCCAATGGCACCCGACGCCAGCACCAGCGGAGCCTGAATGAGTGTTTGCCAGACGTATAGAAACGACAGCAGCTTACCCCAACTCCGTTCTCCGTAGGATATCTTGAGAAAGTTATAGCTACCGCCCGCCTTCGGAAAAGCCGCGCCCAGTTCCGACCAGACAAAGGCGTCGATGAGCGAGATAAACGCGCCCAGCACCCAGGCCCATAGAAACAGCGGCCCACCCAGGGCTTTGATGACCAATGGTAATACTACAAAGGGACCGATACCCACCATGTCAATCATGTTCAGGGCCGTTCCCTGTACCAGCGTTAACCGGCGGGGCAAATCGTCAGGGACGGACGTAGCTGAACCAGTGGATGGAGTTGTAGAGTCAATCAAGTCAGTGGCGATAAATGCAGATACGTCTGTAACGGCCAACGGCCAAAGCCGTTTTAAAAGTTCGCAAAATCGGATTAGCACAGTGTTTCTGGCCATACCTTAATTTGACTATTAACTGGATCAGGGCTTTTTAAGGGCATACTCACGAAAAATCAACTTGTTATGAAATCATTCTGATGCTCTCCGCGGCTCTCTCACCGGGTTTAGTCATTGAGGTATCGCCACAGCCAAAAGCACCGAAAATGGCACCGTCGTCGCGTGCGGTACAGACAAAAGAGTTATCCCAATTGTGTACAAAAAAGCCGCTACGCGCTCTGCGTAACGGCTTTTGTTAGGGTAGTCATTCCCGTCTGACCTGTGGATCAGTTCAGCAATTCATCGAACGTGATGCCTACGTAGTACGTCGTGCCAATGTAGGGACTGCCATACGCCTGATAGTACGGCTTGCCGAACAGGTTGGTAGCCCCCACTTTAATAATCGACTTGATGCTCTGCACTTTGTAGTTCACCTGCGCGTCGAGATTGTTGATAACCGGCACAATGGTGTTGCTATACAAGGGTACGCCAACCTCGGTGGGTTGACCAAAACCCTGCCACTCAAACGAACTCTGGTGCTTGAAGGCAATGCCGAAGCCGATGTTTGAGCCGCCAACCGCCCGCTTCGTAAAGCCGAGGTTCCAGCGGTACTTCGGCGTATTGAAGCCCGACGTCTGTAATTCTTCAGTGGATACAAAGTTATTCAACTCGTTATTAGCCAGGTTACCCGACAGACCGTAGCCCTTTGGCAGCGCGTAGTTCAGGCCAATGGCCCATCCCGACGCCGTAATGCGCTCGCTGCTGTTGGCGGCTATCGAGTAGACCCGGCGCGTTCCGCCACCGAACACACCCGATGCTGTAGGCAGCAGGCCTGGTGCCAGCGACGCCGTTGGCTGTAGCAGAATTGCTGCACCAATGAAGTTGGTATAGACGCTGTAATAGTAATAGGCATCCACAAACAACCGTTTGTTGAACACGCTCCGATAGCCAATCTCGTAGCTGGCTACGCGCTCCGGCTTAAACTCTTTGCGCTGGTATGGCTTCAAGCCACTCAGATTAGCCCCAACGGCCTGCGCCTGAATAAAGCTGGGTGCATTGGCCGTAACTTGTCTGCCCACTTCAGCAGCGATAGAAGCCTGAACCGGGGCCGACGCTAATTGAGCCGTCACACCCTGCTGAATGGCAGCAGCTGCGGCTGAGGCTGGTAGCTGACCGGCGGCTACGGCGGCATTTACCTGCGCCGTAACGCCCGCCGTTACCTGGGCCGTAACACCTGCAACAACCTGTGGCGTGATAATACCGGTCAGAGCCTGAACTTGCTGCTGCTGGAATGCCGGATTGGTGGCCGTTGCGGTGATGGCCGCGCCTACCGCTGTTACGTTAGCGCGTGAGTAGGAATTGCTCAGGTTGTAGCGGTCATAGAACTCAGGTAAACCACCCAGAAGCCGTGCCTGTGGTGTTTGCAGATCGATGTACTGGTTCTGCGTGGTTGGAATACGGAAACCGGTCTGGTAAGATAACCGGATGTTGTGTTCACCAAACGTAGCTACCGCCGAGACGCGGGGCGTAAACTGACCCTCGAAGTTCTGGTTTTTGTCGTAGCGAGTTGATGCGGTCAGTTTCAGATGATCGGCGAAGAGCGACTTGCTGGCCTGAATGAACGCGCCGTACTCGTTGATTTTGATTTTGCCGTTGCGCCCTTCTACCTGATCCGCAAAGAGCGTACCGTTCGAAACAAGCTGGTATTGCCGCACATTGGCACCCACCAGCAGGTCAATGGCTTTGATCTGGTTCTTGAAATTATAAACACCCTCGGCGTGGTATAGGGCGGAGTTATCCAGAAAGGCTCCGCCTGAATTGCTTGAGATTGGGTTGGTACTCACCGCATTATACAGCGTGTTGAACGCATCTGAACCCGGAACAGGACGTCCCTGATCGGCTACGCCCCGTGCCGTTAGTTGAGCAGCTGCGTCGGCCTGTCCGGCTCCGCGTGCCTGCGCATAGGCACCCGCATATTCGCCAAACCACTGTTGACTCGGTTTCCAGGCTTCGTTTAGGTAGATAGTAGCTAAACCCGCCGTGTATGACTTACCCGACCGCTCCTGTGTGGTGTAGGCACGCAGGGTGAAGTTGTCGCCCCGCAGTTCGAGTTTGCCCTGTGTCAGGCTGAAGTCCCGCAACGAGTACCGACCATTAGCCGTATAGACCGTCGTGCCAAAGCCATAGTTGACCTGCGCAATAGCTTCAATTTTTTCGGTCAGCCGATAGTGAAGCGCGCCGTTTGCTTTGAAACTCTTCGTATTGTAATCGACTACATCGCGCTCCTGATAACCCGTCCGGCTTACGCTGGTATTCGGGAATAGTGGTAGGGCCGCTGCGGGCAAACGGTTGGCTGCAATCAGGGCCTGACCAACCGTACGCAGGTTTTGCTGGTTTTCGTCGCCATAGACGTTCATGCCGTCATAGTTGGCGGCCGTCTGTGTCCGGTCCGAGGTGTTAGCGGTGTTGTTGGGGTTGTTCAGGTCGGCGTAGTTGGTGGCTTCCCAGTCTTTGGCTTTCAGGTACGACAGGTTGAGTTTGAACGCCAGCTTGTTGTTAAAGGCTTTGGCGTAGCGAATCGACGCATCGTAAAAACCCGTGTTGGCGGTAGGGCGGTTGGACGCACTCATCACTCCCGTTTTCACATTGGCACTCAGGCCCTGATATAGAAACGGGCTTTTGCTGTTCAGCAGAATCAGCCCCTGAATGGCATTGGGGCCGTACAAAGCCGAAGCCGCACCGGGCAGAATCTCGACGCTCTCCACGTCCTGTTCGGGAATACCGACGATGTTATCGACCGGGAAGTTCAGGCCCGGAGCTGAGTTGTCCATCCCGTCGATGAGCTGCACCGTCCGGGGGTTACCCGTAGCACCGAAGCCCCGCAGGTTGATAGACTTGAACAGCAGACCCTGCGTAGCAATGTCAACGCCTTTGATGTTGGCCAGACCGTCGTAAAAGTTGGCTGAGGGGGTGTTCTGAATATCGCGCAGGTTCATCTTCTCGACCGACACCGGCGATTTCAAGACGCTTTCCTCCACCCGTGAGGCTGACACCACCACTTCCTGGCCTACCAACGCCTGCTCTCTCAGGGTGATGTTTAGATTCGTATTCGCGTTGTTAATGGTAAACTGCTGCCCGGCAAAGCCAACGCCTGTTACGGCAATGACAAACGGACGGGGGGTATTGGTCGACAGCGAGAAGTTACCGCGCGTGTCGGTGATGGTACCGATAACCTTGCCTTCCACGGCAATGCTGATGCCCGCCAGAGGTTCTTTCTGGATGTCGTCTGTGATTTTACCCGTAATCAGAGTCTGCCCGAGGGTGACTAAACTGGTCAGGCAAATGACCGCGAGTACGGAGATTGACTGAGTAATTGTCTTACGCATAAGATGTAGCGATAGAATAAGAGTTGAAAACAAGTCTGTTTGTGGGGTTAAAATTAGAAAGAAGTCTGTGTTTCGTACTAAAAATTCTTGCGATGAATAAATTTTTATCTGATTTCTCTACAATAGTGCGTAGTTTATTGTCAGTTAGTAACTATGTGGTGACTTGTGGCTATGCTGGAAACCGGGAAAAGTAAAATTCACGACGCCATTGCTTTAGTTATGAGCAACATTTCAACCAAAAAAGCCATGACACATATCAATCAGGATCGGCGCGACTTCATCCGGGCGTCGGGGGTGCTTACCGGCGGGGCTATACTTAGCACACTGCCCTTTGCCGCCAGCGCGGGCGGGTTTTATCATTCGGTCAATGATACCATCAAAGTGGCCCTCATTGGCTGTGGCGGGCGCGGTACCGGAGCTGCCCAGCAGGCACTCAGCACCAAACAGAACGTCAAAATCGTGGCTTTGGCCGACGCCTACCGAGACCGGCTCGACGGAGCGTATAAATCATTGATGGAACGCGGGGCCAAAGCCGCCGACGGCTCGCCCAAAGTTGACATTCCCGAAGATCACAAGTTCGTGGGGTTCGACGCCTACAAACAGGCAATGGCCCTGGCCGATGTCGTGATTCTGGCTACGCCACCGGGTTTCCGCCCCGGCCATTTCGAGGAAGCGGTTCGGCAGGGCAAGCACGTATTCATGGAGAAACCCGTTGCTACCGACGCGCCCGGCATCCGGCGGGTGCTGGCCACTGCCGAAGAAGCCAAAAAGAAAAAACTAAACGTCGTTACGGGGTTGCAACGCCGGTACCAGGCCAGCTACCGCGAAATGGTCAAACGGATTCAGGATGGTGCCATCGGCGACATCGTGGGCGGGCAGGTTTACTGGGTCAGCGGGGGGGTGTGGCAAAAGCCGCGCCTGGCTAACCAGACCGAAATGGATTACCAGATGCGCAACTGGTACTACTTCAACTGGCTCTGTGGCGACCACATCAACGAGCAGCACGTACACAACATTGACGTAGCCAACTGGGTTAAAGACGCGTATCCTGTTTCGTGCCAGGGAACGGGTGGGCGGCAGGTGCGCAACGGCAAAGACTACGGCGAAATTTTCGACCACCATATCGTTGACTACGTCTATGCCGACGGTACAACCATCAATAGTCAGTGCCGCCACTACGAGGGTACGTACAGCCGCGTAGACGAAATGTTTCTCGGTACGAAAGGTAAAGTGGAGGGTATAGAAAAACGGGGTACCAATGCGCTGATGGCTTACAACGGTCAGCCGATTTACACCCGCGACTCAAAAGCCGACGGTAACCCCTACCAGATCGAACACGACGAACTCTTCGAAGCCATTGCCAAAGGTGAATACAAATTCGCTGACGCTGAACGTACCGCCAAAAGCACCATGACCGCGCTTATGGGCCGCATGGCAACGTACTCCGGCAAGCAGGTAAAGTGGGACGATGCCATGAACTCACAAATCGATCTCTTCCCCGAAAAACTCGCCTGGGATGCCATGCCGAAAAGTCTGCCTAATAAAGACGGCCTGTACGAGATTGCCGTACCGGGCAAGACCATTGCGGTGTAGCATTTTTGTCAGCATTCTAAAACGCGGTCGACTGCCACTGGCGTAGTCGACCGCGTTTGTTTTCAATCAGTAATACCGAAACATCGGGAAACCGGCGCAGCAACCGGCGGCTTTGGCGCAGCCCTGCTACGCTGAATACTTTGGTAAGCGCGTCAGCCTGCCAGCCGTTGGCAGCCAGTACGGTGGCCCGCACAAAATGCCGCAGTCCCAATCCTGAACGTGGGTTCATAATATGCGAATACCGACGACCCCGGTAATCCAGATGCCGGTACGTATCACCGGAGGTAGTGATGGCCGCATTTTTTAGAAGTACTGCGGTAGAGTCCAGTACTACGCGCCAGCCGGGTTGATTAGGGGGAGCGTTACCCGCCAGAATATCGCCACCGAGATCGAGCAGGAAAGTGGACAATCCGGCGTTGCGTAGCACGATACCAGCCTCATCATTGGCAAACCCCTGCCCAATGCCACCCACATCGAGTTTCATGCCGGGCTGACGGAGTTTTACGGACTGGGTCGCGCTGTCCAGTTCCATCAGTTCGTAGCCCACGGCCCGTCTGGCCCGGCGTCGCTGTTGGGGGGTAGGAAATTTACTCCGTCGTACCGCCCTGCGCCATAGTTGCGAGAGCGGCCCGATGGTGGGGTCGTAGCGGCCGCCGGAGCGTTTGGCTACCCACCGGGCTTTTTTCAGTACGTTGAACAGGTCACGTGACACGCGCACCCACTGCCCGGTGCCACTGGTGGCCGAGAGCCGGTTTATTTCGGAGCCGTCCAGGTAGTCGCTCATACGTTGGTTGAGCGAATCCATACGGGCGTTTATGGCGGTGTTGGTGCGTTGAGCGGTCAGGCTGTCGGGCGCGTAAAGCGTGACGATAAACTCGGTTCCCATCAGCCCGCGCCGGAACGTGTAGCGATGCAGCGTATCCGGCTGGGCAGTAGCGACGTTGACTCCCAAAATAACCAGCAAAACCAACCGGGTGAACAAAGCCAATGAGAACGGGTGTTTAGTCGAAACAGACCTGAAAATTTTATTTGCTATGGTTACAATTCGTAACAAGTTTATTGTGCTGGCGGCTGGTTTCTGGTTAACTGGCCTGGTTCTGGTTTTGCTGGGTGCCTATGGCAAGAGTGCTGCCTGGTCCGTAACCGGTACGTTACTGAGCATCGGCGTTGCATCGCAGGCTATTGGCTTCGGCTTTTTCGGTTATGTGCTGATGCAGGCTGCCTTCACGAAGAAAGAGAAATAGAATTATGGCTGTTGCCACAACTCCGCCAGAACTCGGGCGTTTTCGTCGTCATCGAAGATAGCCCGGACTGGTATGCTGAATCCCTCGATGGCCGCGCTGTGTACCATGCCATTGGCAGCTTTCATTCGTAGTTCATACGTGTCGTTTTCCAGTACATACTGTTCCAGCACCTGCTTTTCGGGGTCGATAATCCAGTATTCCTGAACGCCGTGCGATTCGTAATCCTGGAACTTGATGCCTCTGTCGTGTTTTGCGGTCGATTCGGACAGAATCTCGGCTACGAAGTCCGGGGCCGGAAACTGAGCCTGACGGGGTTTGAACGCCTTCGACTTTTCTGTCTGCCAGAAGCAAACGTCCGGCTCATAGTCATTGCGCGTAAGGGAAATTAGCAGTTTCTCGATACCCACCCGCCCCAGTTTGTTCCGACGGACGTATGCATCCAGCATTTGGTAGATGAATCCCGACGCTTCGTTATGCCAAAGCCGTACGGGTGAGTGGTAATAGATTTCGCCGTTTATGAACTCCATCTTCCGGTTTTCCTCTACGATCTCATAGAAATGTTTCCGGGTTGCTTTTTCCAGTTCGAGGGCCGCCTGTAAACGGTCGATGAACAGATAAGCGTCCGGCATCTGAAGGGCCTGTTCGAGCAGTGCGATTTGCATGAGTACGGGAAATCTGGCTACCAACAAATCTATGAATTTTCGGGGTTCTTTGCCAGCGTAATCGGCTCAGCCGTTACCGGGGTGACCCGCGCGGTTTGGTTTCGAAGCATCATGTCGGCCAGCACCAGCGCGGCCATGGCTTCTACAATGGGTACGGCGCGGGGCACTACGCAGGGGTCGTGCCGCCCTTTGCCCGATACCGTTACCGCCTGTCCGTTCACGTTCACGCTGTCCTGGTCCTGCATAATGGTGGCCACGGGTTTGAACGCGGTGCGGAAATAGATGGTCTCGCCATTGCTGATGCCGCCCTGAATGCCGCCCGACTGATTGGTTTTGGTACGTACCGCGCCCGTTTCGTCCGTATAAAACTCGTCGTTGTGCTGCGAACCGAGCTGTTCGACGCCCGCAAAACCACTGCCGTACTCAAAACCCTTTACGGCATTGATGCTCAGCATGGCTTTGCCCAGTTCGGCATGCAGCTTGTCGAACACCGGCTCGCCCCAACCCACTGGAACGCCCGTTACCACGCAATCGACCACGCCCCCGATGGAGTCGCCCCGTTTCCGAATTTCGTCGATGTACTGAAACATCCGCCCGGCGGTATCGGGATCGGGGCAGCGCACGGCATTTTCTTCGGCCAGGGCCAGGTTCAGTTCGGTGTATGGTTTGTCGAGTTTCAGCGTACCCACCTGTGATACGTAGGCCCGAATATGCACGCCCTGCCGGGCCAGCAACAGTTTGGCCACGGCTCCGGCGGCTACGCGGGCCGCCGTTTCGCGGGCCGACGACCGCCCCCCGCCCCGGTAATCGCGCGAGCCGTATTTGGTCTGGTACGTATAGTCAGCGTGCGACGGGCGAAACAGTTCGGCAATGTGACCGTAGTCTTTGCTGCGCTGGTCGGTATTGCGAATGAGCAGCGCAATGGGCGTACCCTGCGTTTGGCCGTCAAACACGCCCGAAAGCACCTCGAACTCGTCGGCTTCGCGCCGTTGGGTCGTAATGCGCGACTGACCGGGTTTGCGCCGGGTTAATTCATGCTGAATAAAATCGAGGTCGAAGGGTAACCCGGCGGGGCATCCGTCAATGACGACGCCAATGGCTGGCCCGTGCGATTCGCCGAAGGTAGAAATCTTGAAAAGGGTACCGTATGTGCTGCTCATTTCTTAAAGAATATATAAATCGTTCCTGCTAACATTACAACGATCAGGATGTTGGCCAAAACTCGGACCAAATCTGTTACGGCCATCGACTGCTCCGAGCTGTCTAAACGGTCAATGCCTGCATACAGCGATTGACTGGCCAGGCGATTGGCCAGAGCCGTATCCATGCCTGCTTCGGCAGGGCCGCCTACTCGTACACGCAGGCGGGGGCGGAGGGTGTCGTACTGCGCCCGTTGTGGGTCGAAGTAAATCCAGCGAAACCGGCTGACTAAAGACACCGTTCCGTTCTGATGCGGCACCAGAAAATAACTGAATGCTTTCCGTCCCGAAATCTGTCCGCCAATACGGTTGATGGTCTGTCGTTCTTCGGGCGGAAAAATATCGACGTCGCTGCTGTCCGACAGGGTAGGGGATGTCAGGGCCGCTACGTTTCCTACGCCCGCTACGGCAAAGGTATAGCGAACACTTTGCCCGGCATCAACCCGGACTTTGCTCAGGCTTTCTTCGAGCCGAAACAAACCCACCGGCACCTGTCCCCGCAACGGATGCGGGGGTAAGGCCCGCACACCGACGTCAACAGGCTGACTACTGAAGCTGATTGGCTCTGGCTGCGCCGTGGGTGGGCCAATTGCTGGCTGACGCGTGAGTTGTAGTGACACGGCAGGAAAGGTAAGCGTTCGCGGTACTAATGGAAAAAATACGGCCTGATACAACCGATACTCCCGAAATTTTTTGCCGCCAACCAGCATCGGTACGGGTTTCAGGTCGGTGATGTTCCAGTTCTCTTCCCAGGCATTAACGGGCCTGATTCGTCTGGTGATGGCCTGGAGCTGCTTTTCCAGTGCTGTGAAATTAAGCACGTACGGGTAGTTATCAGCCACGAAAAACGATAGGGTCAATCCCAGACCTTCGCCGGCGTACAGGGCGGTTTTGTCCGTTCGTAGCTGTAGAAAAGCCGCATTCTTCGGCACAGCCGTCAGCGTGTTGCTTCC
>JACMPG010000050.1 GCA_014377625.1 Spirosoma sp. | reverse complement strand
ACCTTTTGAGTGGCTGACTGGAAGATTTTGGCTACTTTTGAGGAGTAATGAGCAGTCATTGCAGGGCTGGTTTTTTGTTGCTTGGTCGCTACAAATTTCCAGCCTTTTTCTTGGTTTCAAGTTTCATCATGCTGAGTAGTCAGCGGCTATCCGTTGTACTGACAAAAAGCCTGAATACAACACGTCAAAACTACCCCTGCCGACGTGACTTTTTCCGTCAATCGTGTAGCATTTTCCGTCATAATGCAGTTGACGGTGACAAGGAACCCCTGATTATCAAGCTTCCGTCACTTCTGAGGGTAGTTTCCCGAACCGGCTCTTGAAACTGCGGGAGAAGGAACGGGCATCTTTGTAGCCTACCTCAGCCGCTACGGTAGCGATGGGAATATGAGGGTCATTTTCCAGCAGCAACCGCGCTTTGTCCAGCCGGACTTCCTGCAAATACTGCACCGGAGTTAGACCTGTAAGCCGCTTCACCTGCCGCAGCAGCGTGGACTCGCTCATGGCAAATGCATCGCTCAAACCTGGAACCGTCAGGATATCGCTGGCGATACGGACCCGAATATACGTTTCGAACGTTTCGAGCCATGTCTGGTCGGTTTCGGGGAGATCGGGGCTGGCTCCTTCAGCATCACTTTCTACGACTGCTTCCTGTCTGCGCACCAACTGGTTTTTCAGCAGGTTGGCGATGCGGACCAGCAGTTCTTCCTCGTCGAACGGCTTGGTCAGGTAGTCGTCCACACCGATGCGCAGAGCATGGAGCCGGTCGGCAGCTTCGGCGCGGGCCGTGAGCATGATAACGGGAATGTGCCGGGTGGCGTGGTCGGATTTCAGGTTTTCGAGCAGCGTGTACCCGTCCATCACCGGCATCATCAGATCGCTCAGAACCAGGTCTATGGGTGCGTCCGCACGGGCTATCGTCTCTAGGGCCTCCGCCCCGTTTTCAGCCATGACAACCCGGTATTGCTCTCCCAGAATCAGGCCGATATAGGCCCGCAGACCGGGGTTGTCTTCTACCACCAGAATTGTTGGACCGGTGGCAGAGACATTGGCAACCGTTTTATCCGACGTGGTCTTCGGCACCGGCACCGCAATCTCATATAATTCGGGTATAGCCTGGACCAGTAGCGGAGCCGTCGGGGTATTTTCTGATTCGACAGCAGTTAGCGGCCACGAAACACGAAAAACGCTACCCTCGCCGGGCTTGCTCTGAACAGTTATATCGCCCTGCATCAGATGAACGTAGTCGTGGCAAATAGACAGACCGATTCCCGTTCCGCCCGCCGAAAGATGCCCGGTTTTGCTGGTCTGAAAAAACCGGGCAAACACCTGCGGCAGGTCATCGGAGTGAATACCAGGTCCTGTGTCGGCTACATCGATGAAGAGTTGCCCCGCCCGGAACCAGATCGCCACCCTAACCTGTCCGTTGGCAGGGGTAAACTTGAAGGCGTTGGACAGCAGGTTATAAAGAATCTGGCGGCACTTTTCGCGGTCGAGGTTTGCGATGAGCGCGGGGTCAATGCGCAGATCGTAGTGGTACCGAATCTGTTTATGGGAAGCCAGCGACTCGAACTGACCGAGATGTATCTCAAAAAATGACAGCAATGACGTCGGTTCGGGATTGACAGTCATTTTACCCACCTCCAGTTTGCGCAGGTCGAGAATATCGTTCACCATCAACTCCAGTTGCCTGGCACTGTGGCCAACCGTCTTTAGTAGTGTGGTCTGCCTTGGGTTCTGATGGCCGTCTTTCAACAGAGTAGAAATAGGCCCCACAATCAGGGAGAGCGGTGTGCGCAGTTCATGGCTGACGTTGGCAAAGAAGCGGGACTTGGCCGCGTCCAGGCTTTTGAGTTGGGCAGACTGGTTCTGAATCAGGGTATTTTGTTCAATCAGCTTATGTTTGGCCTGTCGCTGTTTGTGATAGCCGATGTATAGACCAATCGCGAGGGCTAAAATCAGGAGAACGATGATAACCAGAAGGCCAAGCTGATTATTTTTTGTGTGCAGGGCCAGTTGTTGCTCGTCTATCTGCTGCTGTTTGTATTTGGTCTGGTAGCGTGATTCTACCTCAATAACTTTGTCCCGAACCTGGTTTGCCTGCTGAGCCAGTTGCATCTCATAGCCTTTTTCCATGTTCACTAAGGCCGAATCGGGCAGGCCAAGTTGCTTATAAATCCGGCCCCGAAGCTCGTATGTATGGCCAATGCTTACGCCTTCCTGGTTCCCTTCGGCAATAGCCCGCCGGTTAGTTGCGAGGGTAGAATCACTAAATGCCAGTGCCTGCCGGAAGTTTTTCTGCTGAACATGAATCTGGGTAACAGCGTGCAGCATAGACCCGCTACCCGTATGATCACCCAGTTTCTGATATAGCCCGACGGCGGTCAGGCAGTGCTGTAATCGCTCGGTCAGTGCTGATTTGGGCAGCAACATATTCATCAGCATATGGCTGATAGCTTCTTCCAGAATCAGCCCATAATCAGGTGCCGTGCGGAGGGCTTCTCTGGCATAAAACAGGGCGGCATCTCTATCCCCATAGAAGCGTTCCCACGATGCCCGGCGGATGGCAAAATATGGATACACCGCTCCCAGCCCGTAACGGTCAATATCTATTTGGGCCTGGTCTAACTGTTCACGGCTGCGGTCGCCAAGCTCGATCTTTTCGTAAATCAGGGCCAGCACCAGGCACGATTTCGCGTGAATTCCCCATAGCCTGTTTTCCTGACTCAGTTGCTGAACCCGCAGCATTTTTTCCAGTGCCAGCTCTGTTCGCTGATCCTGCTCAAACGCATTGGCTTCGGCCAGTTGCACCCGCATACCGAAGGGCGTATCAACTTGCCCACGCGCGTTCAATATATTCAGCAGATTACCAGTAATGGCAATGGCACTATCGTTCTCAAATGAAATCAGGCAAACTTCGGCGCGGGCCAGTTCCCGTTCGAGGACACTGTCCGAAACAGGTGGCAGAGGCCTGTCCTGACTATAGGCAGTGCCGTAGACGCATGGCAAAAAGCAATACAAAAGCAGTATTAACCTCTTCAGCAATTTGGTGGGTGAATACATGAACAAAACAGGGCGATGTGGGGCAGAAACAGTACAATGTATCGATTAGATAAAATAATACCAACACCCCTTAATCTGCTGCTGAATTAAAAGACACTCACAGTAACCCATCTACCTTCACATCAACACGGCCTCTGGCATTTACCACAGCAATCAAACCCGTAGGTGTCAGATAGACCTGGTCGGGTACGATCTGATCGATGCGACCATTGACGATAATGCCTTTGGCGACGTGATTGTTTTTGAGCTGTGCCTGAATCTGCTTCTGCGCATCGGCCAGGTACGGTCCAACCGGAATAGTCAATTGTTTTTCGAGTGTCCGGGCAAACGTACCCTGCAAGAGCCAGCCCGCCGACTTGAACAAAACGTTACGGGTGTCGAGGTCGTATTTGAGGTCTTTGAGCGAAATGGTCTGCGTTTTCGGGTCATAGTACGGGCGGCCCCTCAGATAAACCGTGCCGTTGATGGTGCCTTTCAGCCCGGCTTTTACGATAAGGTTGTCATTTTGGCCGAACATATCGATGTCGGTGAGCGTAATGGCGTAGCGGTCGTTGCTGAATTTGAACGTCTGCCCCACAAACTCCTGCGATACCAACCGGGCTGCTTCAGAATAACTCACCTCGCTCAGCAGACCAATCTGGAAATTATCATCTACGTGCGGCACCACCGTCAGATCGGGCAATGATACGGCGCGTTGTACGGTTGGTTTGGCTCCGGTAGTGGTCAGGGTATTACCTTCGATACCGATGGTAGCCCGAATCACGCGGCCCTCAAACCGCAGGGGCGTAATCAGCACCCGTTTCGGCACCACCTGCAAATACGTCCGGTACGCTTCGGAAATCAGATACGGCTCACGCAGCAGGTTCCAGGCCTGCAACACGGGCGTCCGCAAATCCACGTTCCGGCGCACCTGCTGATCGAGGGTTTTGGTGATACCGTCGAGGTTTTTGTCAATCATCCGGCTCACCAGACTCGTAATGGGAATATTCAGCCCCACCACGCTCACCGTGGGCCGACGCACCCAACTGTAGCCATCCGGCGTGGTGTGGGTATTCACCGACCAGTCAGGATCAAGGTCAAATTTGGTTTTAAAGCGCAGATCGATCTCAAATTCGGTGTCGGTATATTTTGTAAACCCCAGCACCGACACCCCCGCCTTGACCCATATTTTGAGCGGTACCGTAAAATGAAACAGGCTGTCCCGTGCGTCGATGAGGATGGCACCCCGCTTCCAGACCTTTGCCATCAGATTGTCGCCCCCGTTATTATTAAGGTCGTTATCCTCGTAGATCAACCCCGTCACCTGCGCATTGATCTGCCGTTCTACGTCGGCCAGAGCAATGGACACCGGTACGTGGGCAGTGGATAGGTAACGCTCATTACGGACATCTTCGGCAGTCATGGTGTAGCTTTCTTTGGGTTTAGCGGGGTTGAGCTGGTCACTGTTGCTCTGGCAGGAAGTTTCGACACAGAGATGCACCAAGACGCACAGAGTTACACAAAGAATTCTAAACCATTTTTTTTTCTCTGTGAATCTTGGTGTGTCTTGGTGCATCTCTGTGTCGAAGAAATAAAACTTACTTAATCGTAACCTTCGTTGCGCCATAGCCGAATTTCTCTTTTTGGGCATCCTCAAAATAGCGCGTGTTGGGATGCTGGCCCAGCCGCCGATGAATTTCACTCTTCAATGCTCCGCTGCCCACGCCGTGAATAAACGTAATGTCGCTCATACCGCTGGCGATGGCGTTTTCCAGATTCCGCTCAAACGCATGGAGTTGCACCGTCAGTAAATCAGACGACGTACGGTTGCCGGGGCCGTTGGGAAACAACGCTTCAATATGCAGATCAACTACCGACGAAGGTCGCTCGACCGATACACTCTCTACGCCGGATTTGGCCCGGAGCATTTCGGCTTTTAGATCTTCGGCACTAATGGTTCTGGGCTTGGCCACCGGCTGGGCATCGCGCACGGTGCGGTTACTGGTGGGAGGAGATGGCATGAGCGCACCCGGTGCGGCATCGTCGGCGTCGAGCTGCGTCTGAAAACCCGTCTGATTCACCACTGGAACCGTTACCTTGTTCTTGAAAAACGTACTGGCGCGCGCCTTAAACCGCTTGATAAACGGCGGTCGCAACGACGCTTTACCCGCCCGGAACCACAGCCCCTGCACCACGAATGTTGGCCAGTTTTCGAACTGATCCTGCCGGTAGAGGTCGTTCATTTTCTGCTGCGACTTCGGCTTCAGCACGCCCGAAAATACGCCCCGAAACTGAGCGCCCCCCGTTGGCCCGGCAGACTCCTCGCCCAGCGTGTACGGAAAATCCCAGTCCGTGTTGTTCACCAGGTGCAGCGAATACTCCCGGTCGTTGAGCGGCACAAACGCCAGATAAATACCCTGATTAGCCAGAATTGCCGACAAAGCCGGGGCCGACGGGCTCGCGGGCTTCTGCGGGACATAGCTGGTGGGTTTAAGCAGTCGCTCCGCTTCCAGGGGCGACACTTCCACCAGTTCGGACCGCATCACCGGAATGCGAAAACCGTCTTCAATTTCAATCTCGATCATGTCGCCGGGTAAAAACCGCGACACCACACCCTGTTCTTTTGCCCGCAACAGCCGGACTTTATCGCCAATATTCATGTTATCTCTTTTTTTTGGGACACAGAGTTACACAAAGACGTACAGAGGACCACAAAGAAAAGTCTCTTTTATTCTCAAAAAATCTCTGTGGCCCTCCCGCTCCGGCGTACCGGTGCGTCTTTGTGTAACTCTGTGTCCCAAGAATTCCTTCTTAAAACTACAACGTTTAGCTTTGTCAGGTTCACCAATATCTATATCAATGCCCACGCCCGTCAATGAAAAGCTCGAATTAGCGCATCAGTTTGTGCTGCATACCAACCGTAACGTGTTTTTAACGGGCAAAGCCGGGACGGGTAAAACTACGTTTCTTCACCAGATTAAGCAACTCAGTGCCAAGCGGCTGGTGGTAGTGGCTCCTACCGGCGTAGCGGCCATCAACGCGGGGGGCGTTACTATCCACTCGCTGTTTCAGTTGCCGTTTGGGCCACTCGCGCCCGGCGTAGTGCAGCGCGAAGGCCGCCACTTTAACCGCGACAAAATCAAGCTCATCCGCACCCTCGACCTGCTCGTCATCGACGAAATCAGTATGGTACGGGCCGACGTGCTGGATGGTATCGACACGGTGCTGCGTCGGTATCGTAACGCCGATAAGCCCTTTGGCGGGGTGCAGCTGTTGCTCATTGGCGACATGCAGCAGCTCCCGCCCGTGATCCGCGACGACGACTGGACGTTGCTCAGTCCGCACTACGACACGGGTTATTTTTTCGGGAGCCGCGCCCTGAGTCAGACGCCCTACGTCGCTATCGAACTGACGCACATTTACCGGCAGTCCGATCAGCGGTTTATCACCCTGCTGAATGGCATCCGCGAGAAAACCATCACCGCCAATCAGCTTGCCGACCTCAATCAGCGGTACATCCCTGATTTCAACCCCGCCGACGATGAGGGCTATATCACGCTTTCAACCCACAACCATACCGCGCTGGCCATCAACGCGCAGAAGCTGACCGCGCTCAAACGTAAATCATACCGGTTTGCCGCCACCGTCACGGGCGAGTTTCCGACCCAGGCTTACCCAACCGAAGCCGATCTGGAGCTGAAGGTTGGCGCACAGGTGATGTTTATCAAGAATGACATTTCGCGCGAGAAGCTTTACTTCAACGGCAAAATCGGGCGTATCACCGACATCGACAAGGAGGGCGTTACGGTACTGAGTGATGACGAAGAAATCGAAGTCGGGATGGTGGCCTGGGAGAACATCCGCTACACACTCGACGCGGCCACGAAGGAAATCAAGGGCGAGGTAGTCGGGCAGTTTGCGCAGATCCCACTCAAGCTGGCGTGGGCCATTACCATCCACAAAAGCCAGGGCCTGACGTTTGAGCGGGCCATCATCGACGCGTCGGCGGCTTTTGCACACGGGCAGGTTTACGTAGCCCTGAGTCGCTGCAAAACGCTGGGCGGACTGGTGCTGAAAACGCCGATCCCGTCGCACAGCATCAAAACCGAGCCGACGCTGGAGGATTTTCACGAGCAGGTGCAGCAACAGATCCCCTCCGAACAGCACCTGCACGAGGCCAAACGACAGAGTCAGGCGTTGCTGGTACAGGAATTATTTTCGTTCGAGGAAGCGCACTCGTTTGCATACCGATGCCGCCGGGTGGCCAACGAACACGCTGGAAGTTTAGCCGCCGATTTAGGGCCGATGCTCACGCAACTCTCGGAACTGCTGACCGAAAAAGCCCGCGACGTATCTCGCCGGTTCGTATCGCAATTGCCGCAGTACGTACAGCACGAGCAACTGCCCGAAGCCAACGAGCCGTTACAGGAACGCGTAAAAAAAGCGGGGAGCTATTTCCAGAAACTGCTCGGAGATGAATTGCTGCCGCTGCTGCATCGCTGCCCTATCGACACCGACAACAAACAAGTGCGCGAAGCCCTGCACGAAGCCATTGACGACCTCGACCGGGAGTTGTTTGGTAAACTGCGGGCGTTTGAAGTAGTGCAGGAAGGCTTCGACGCGCTGACGTACTTACAGGCCCGCAACCGCGCCGAACTCGACTACAAACCTGCCCGCAAGAAGACCGAAACCAACAGCAAAAACGACGAAGACAAAGGCGGTCTGTACGGCGTTCTGGTGAAATGGCGTAACGATCTGGCGGGCGAAAACGACGTGGAGGGCTTCCGGGTGCTGCCTCAGAAAACCCTGTTCGAGATTGCCAAACTCCGCCCCCGCACCGTGGACGAACTGCTGGCCATCAACGGTTTTGGCCGGGCTAAAGTAAAGCAGATCGGTAAAGAACTGCTGGCCATCATCAACAACTACCAGGAACGCAGCAGTGACTCGTGGAAAGAGAAAAAAACGAAGAAACCCAAGAAAGAAAAGGAAATAAAGACACCCTCGGCCACCGTGACGCTGATGCTGTTTCAGGCCGGGAAATCCATCGAACAAATCGCTACGGAGCGCAGCCTGGCCATCTCCACCATCGAAAGCCACCTCGCCGAGTGCATCCGCTCCGGCGACCTGCCCGTAGAAGCCGTATTGGCCGCCGACAAGCTCCATGCCATCCAGACGTATCTGGAAACCAACCCCGACAAAACCCTCGGCGAGTCACGGCACGGCCTGGGTGAGGCCGTTACATACAGCGAAATCCGGTTTGTTTACAATGCCATGCGGGCCGCGCAGGGAGCAGCGAAAGAGTGAGTGGCGCTACTATCATCATAGCTTACCATCACATTGACTCTGTATGCTTACCATGACCCACAATGCGTAGGAGCCCGTTTCAGGAAACCCTGTTGTTTAACCCGGAAACAAAAAGGGAGCTACATTTCTGTAGCTCCCTTACAACCAAGTGGAGAATATCGGAGTCGAACCGATGACCTCTTGCATGCCATGCAAGCGCTCTAGCCAGCTGAGCTAATCCCCCGTTTGCTGATTTGAGAGTGCAAATATGAGGATAAAAAAAGAGCATGTCAATCCCTGCCTGTTTT
>JACMPG010000049.1 GCA_014377625.1 Spirosoma sp. | reverse complement strand
CTGCAAATACATCGAATCCCGGCTGGTTCTCTTTGAACACTACCTGAGTTGGTTAGGCAAAGACCCAACCTTAAAATTCGGATAAAACTTGCTTTTAAGTTTCATCATGTAGAGTAATGGATAATATGAAATGCAAATTAATGATAATATCCTGACTGCCGGTACCCTTTATTTTACGCTATTCATGCTACATTATCCATTCATCATGCTTTGTACGCTTCCTGTTCAATCCCGATGCGTCAGGGAGACCTTTTCAGGAATCTCTTTCGCACTGTCGATCAATCAAACGCAGGTGTCAGCTACCGATGCCTGTTGGTATATTGTTACAGGAACGTGGTCTGTCGTCGTGCAGACTTAGTTTATTACCACCTGATAGCAGCTAACTGCGCCATACCGTTTCGACAGCACATCGCATGAAAACCATCCTCACGCGGGTATGATTTCCTGCTTAGCCTTCCGATACAAAAAGTAACCGTATCAGTAGTCGGTCTTACTGCGTAGAATCTGCTTTGGTAGCCGGGGTGGTAATGATCAGCTCGGCAGGGGTGGCAATGAAGAGTGTGTCCGTTTCGCCAGGGAGTTTCTTGTTCTTGCGGCCAAAAAGCGAGAAATGGACGTACCGTTTGGGGTTCTCACGGAAGTCGCGCAGGAGCCGCTCCAGACTCATGGTCGTGGCGTTGACGTTGCGGTAGAAGGAGGCATCGGTATTGAGCTTGCCGATAGACCCTTCGCCTTTCTCGATGTTGGCCAGAATACCCTGTAAATTACCAACCGTTCTGTTAACCGATGCCAGCGTCTGCTTAAGCTGCAAGCCCTGCAATGAGTCTATGAGGTTATCGGTTTTTGCCAGAATGGGGTTTAGCTTCCGCTCGGTTTCGATGAGCGAGGCCGACAGCCGGTTTACGTTGGCAAGGGTAGCCTGTAGTCCGGCGCGGTTTTCGGCAATGGTCAGGTCGAGTGTGCCGAGTGCGGCATCGGCACTGGTCAGCGTTTTGTTCAGCACGATGCCGGTCTGGTCGAACTGCTTCACGATTTTATTGAGCTGATACGTCAGCGAATCAACGTTGTCAAGAACAGGGATGGTTTTTTCGCGGACGAGGGTAGTCAGTCCCTTTTCCTTAGCGGCTATGAGCTGACCGCCATCATCGAGGACGGGGGTTCCTGATTTGATAGCCAGCTGAATAACTTTACCACCCAGCAGCCCGTCATCGCCCAGTACGGCCCGCGTCCCCTGCGTCACGCGGATGTCCTTTTCCAGTTCGAGCGTAACCAGCAGTCTGTTATTCTGATTCTGAAGAATTTCAATGGATTTAACCTGGCCCACGGTCAGGCCGTTGATGCGCACCGGGTTCGAGGTTGTCAGCCCGTCGATGCTGCTATAGGTGACCGTATATTTTTTCGTGGAGGAAAAGAAATCCGAACCTTTCAAAAAATTGAACCCAAAATATAGCATCAGTAAGGCTCCTACGGCCAGTAGTCCTACTTTAATTTCCCGCGATACGTTCATGTGATTGTGAGGATGAAACAAGCCTGTGTGGCAATTCCACCCGGCTTAACCGAACGTATAACCACATTCGGGCCAAAACAGTTAACCAACTCACTCACCTTCGATATCGTTTTTGTATTGCACAAAAGCTGCCAGGATAGCGTCGGTCATCTTATCCTGCCCGTCGGTAGAGGCCAAATAGGATTCTTCGGCGGGGTTGGTCAGGTAGCCGCTCTCAATCAGGACACTGGGCATGGTGGTTTTCCAGAGTACAATGAAACCCGCCTGTTTTACGCCGTTGCTCTTGCGCTCGGCTTCGCGCCGGAAACTGCGTTCAATTTTCTGAGCGAAGTCGATGCTGCTGTTGATAAACGCGTGCTGGTAGTTGGCCAGCATAATGGTGGCCAGCGGTGAGTTGGGGTTAAAGCCCTTATACGTCTGCTGATAGTTCTTTTCCTGCATAATAACCGCATTCTCGCGCCGGGCCGTTTCGAGGTTCGACTGGGTGCGGTGCAAACCCAGCGTATAGGTTTCGGTGCCGTGTACGCTGCTGCCTGCCGGGCTGGCGTTGCAGTGAATGGAGATAAACAAATCAGCGCGGTTGCGGTTGGCAATGGAACCGCGCTCTTCCAGTTCTACGAAGCGGTCAGAAGCGCGGGTGTAAATAACCCGGACACCGGGGTATTTAGCCTTTATTTTTCTACCTAATTTCAGAATCAGTTTCAGGTTAATGTCTTTCTCTTTAGCGTATTTTCCATGCGTACCGGGGTCTTTACCGCCGTGACCCGCATCGAGTACAACAATCCTGAGCTGGTTAGGAATACTCTGCCCGGCGTCGCTGGTTTCGGCGGTACGAACGGTATCCTGAAAGGGGCCAGGCTGGGGGGGCGGCAGTACGGTCAAAGCCATCAGCGGCCCCATCAGCAACAGGCCGGTTATTACTTTTCCGGGGGAAAGCAGCCGCGCCCGAATACGGGTTGATTTAATAATTTTTAACGGGAGAAAACGTTTCAAAGCGATAGCGGGATAATTGTTCCTGAATACCTTTGTATGACCCAATAGATAACGGTCTATAGGCAAATGTAATTTTTTTGATAGCACCAAAAAAGACATACTTTATTTTGTGGCTTTCTACGGCACGTGTTTCATGGCTTCGGTTCAGTCTGGTTCTGCTCTGTTTCGGTACTTTTTTTACCGCGCTGGGACAGGGACAGTTACCCCCGCGCAGACCCGACAAGGGCGGTATTCCACCAGCCACTGTACCCACGCAGCGCGTACCCAGAACGCCCGCAACCGCTAATCCCTTACTCCGCAACCGCCCCATTGTTGTTGATACCATACCGGGAGAAGTATCACCCGGCGTGGTCCGGCCACAGCGTCGCGTGGTCCGCCCTGGCACTGACTCGCTGAACGTAGCCATTGGCGACTCTGCTACATCAGACTCCGTTCGGGAAGATCAGTTTAAGACCACGGTCAAATACAAGGCCAGAGATTCGACCATATATTCGCCCGATGGTCAGATCGTTGAGCTTTTTGGTGATGCCAGCATCGAATACGGCGACATATCGCTGAAAGCCGAATTTATCCGGCTTAACTACCTCACCAACGAAGTATATGCCAAAGGTCGCTACGACTCTACCGCCGGGAAGCTGGTTGGTCGACCCATTTTTCAGGATGGCGAGGGCAAGTACGACACCAAAGAGATTCGCTATAATTTCAAAAGCAAAAAGGGCCGCATTCAGGGTGTAATCACGCAGCAGGGCGAAGGGAATGTTCGCGGAACAACGGTTAAGAAAGACGCCGATGATAACCTGTACATTGGCCAGGCCATTTACACCACCTGTAATCTGGCCGAACCGCACTTTCACATCAGTGCCAGCAAACTCAAGGTCATTCACAACAAACAGGTAGTAGCCGGGCCGTTCAACTTAGTTATTAACAAGATACCGCTGCCCATTGGATTACCCTTTGGCTTCTTTCCGTTCCCAAAGAAAAAAGATGCTGGCGTGTCGGGCATTCTGATACCACAGTACGGCGAGGAACCCAACGGGCGGGGCTTTTACCTGCGCGACGGCGGCTATTACCTGGCTCTGAACGAGAACATCGGGATGCAGTTTACCGGGCAGATTTACTCGCGCGGTAGCTGGGGCCTGGGCCTGTCAACGGCCTACAACAAACGCTACCGGTACAGCGGCAGCCTGAACCTGCGCTTCAACCGAAACCGCTCCGGCGACCGCGTGGATACTACCCAAACGCCCCGAAACGACTTTTCCTTTACATGGTCGCACGCGCCGGTGCCGCGTGGGCGGGGTAGTTTTTCGGCCAACGTCAACATCAGCAGCAACAGCTACAACCAGTTCAACACCTTTGCCACGCAGCAGTACATCTCCAACGTGGCGGGGTCGAGTGTGCAGTACAGCCGATCCTTTGGACAGTACGCACGGGCGGGGGCCAACGTCCGGGTCAACCAGCAGTTTGGGCAGGTGAATCCGCAGACGGGCATCCGCGAAAACGGCAAAACCGACGTCTCGACGGACTTCAACTTCGGCCTGAACCAGATTTCGCCGTTCGCGCTCAAAGGAGGTACGGGGCGGTGGTACGAGAGTTTCCGGGTAGGACTGGACATGAGTGGTTCGCTGGCCATCAGCAATACCATCCGGCGGCAGATCGATACCACCGGACTGGGCTTTCCCATCATCAGCAGCATTCAGGCCATCAGCACCCTCGACCGCATCCGCGACAGTACGGCGCGGGCTTTTGCGCTCCGGTCGGGTCAGGTTATCTCCGACCCGAACCTGATTGCCTTCAACACGGCCAACCTCGACCGTATCCTGAAAAACCGCGTGTTGCAGGCGCGGTACAGCATCCCTATTTCGCTGCCCAACGTTAAGCTTCTGCGCTACATCAACCTGACGCCGGGTTTTTCCATTGCGGGTGATATTTACACGAAGAAGCTCAACTATCAGTACGATCCTGGCCGCGACGCCGTGCGTATTGACACAGCGAAGGGCTTTTTCCCGTCGTATAATTTCTCGGTCAATGCCAGTATGAATACGCGCTTTTATGGCACGTTCTTTATCCGGGGCAAACGCATCGAAGCCATCCGGCATACGGTGGCACCGAGTATTTCATTCAGCTACGTGCCTGATTTTACGAGCCCGGCTTTTGGGCAATACCAGATCCTGCCCGCCGAGGGTGCACTGGCCGGTCTGCCCGCTTACCGCCGAACGCTCTCGGTGTTTCGGGGGCTGGGCGGCAGCGCGGGCGGGGGTGGCACGGGTACGCAGGCGGCTTTTATCTCGTTTGGCATTGTGAACCAACTCGAAATGAAAGTCAGGACGCGGGGCGATACCACCGGAGCCGATTTCAAGAAAATACCGCTGTTGGATAACATCAGTCTGGCGGGTAGCTATAACATTCTGGCCCCCGACTTTCAGCTATCGCCCCTTGCGCTGAGTGCCAACACGCAGATTTTCAAGAACATCAGCTTTAACTTCTCGTCTACGTTCGACCCGTATGCCAACCGACCTTACGGCGGTACGGCGCAGTACGTACTTCAAACGTACCAACTTGGTGCAGCCACGATTCCGGCAGGCGCGTACTCGCCCCTTATTTTACAACCCGACAGCTACATTAACCAGCAGTACGTGCGGGTGCCGAACCTGTACGCGTTTCAGGCCGGGCAGGGATTACTGCGGTTGACCAACATACAGGCGTACCTGAGTGCACGGTTCGCACCCAAGCAATCGCAGAAACCCAAAACAGCTCCCGGTGCCAGCGCGGCCCAGCTCAAAGCCATCAATACCAACCCCGAACTCTACGTCGATTTCAATATTCCGTGGTCGTTCAATATGAGTTATACGTTTGGCCTGACCAAGCTCACACCGAAAGAATCGCAGGTGATTCAGGCCCTGACCCTGACCGGCGATTTCAGCCTGACACCCAAGTGGAAAATTACGGTGCAGTCGGGCTACGATTTCGTGTTCCACAGCCCCACGCTCACTACCATCGGCATTAATCGCGACCTGCACTGCTGGGAAATGGCTTTTAACTGGACGCCCTATTCGGGCAGCAACATCCGGTCGGGCAACTACTCGTTCGACCTCCGCGCCCGTTCGTCTCTTTTGCAGGAACTCAAGCTCAGCCGCCGACGCAGTTTTTACGACCGGGGTGGGTTCTGAGTTGCCCAAAAGCCGTATCTTACCCACTCCAAAACGCGACTACCATGAACGACCGTGACCTGCAGCGCCTGAACGAACTCGAAGAAAAAACGGCTTACATCATGGCCCGGCAGGACCAGCAGGAAACCAAACTGGCCCAAATTGCGGCCCGGCTGATCTACATCGAAGCGAAACAAAATCGTATCATGCGCGAACTGGGCATGGACGCCGTCGACTCCATAGAAACCGCCCTCACCGACGCCCACACCATCAACCTGACCGCCCTGACCGATTCGCGGCTTAACTGAACTGTAGGTTGGTCACTCTTGACCGACCAGACGCGAAGCGGTTAATAATGTAGTTGCAACTAAGTATATACACTGTTAGCCTGCGGCTTGGTCGGTCAAGAGTGACCAACCTACTGAATAATATGACATTCCGCAGAACCCTCCTCGTCATCCTGACCCTCGTTGCCGTCAACGTGCTGTCGGCGTTTGTGTTTTTCCGGGTCGATCTGACGCAGGAAAAACGCTATACGCTATCTGACGCGACGCAGAATTTGCTGGAAACGCTGCCCGGCGATGTCCACGTGGATGTGTATCTGACCGGCGATTTACCCCCGGCGTTCAAGCGACTCGAAACCGCCGTGCGCGAAACGCTGGACGAGTTTCAGGTCAATACCAATAGCACGCTCACCTTTCGGTTCATCGACCCCGTTGCCATTACCGATACGGCCGCCCGCAACAAACTCATCGACCGGTTGCAGCAACTTGGTTTGCCACCCACGAACCTGGTGGCGAACGAAGGAGGCAAGCGTACCGAGAAGCTGGTTTTTCCGGGAGCCATTGTGTCCTATACCGGTAAAGAAACGCCAGTGCTGTTGTTGAAAGGTAACAAAGCGGCTACCAAAGAAGAGCAGCTAAACCAGTCGTATGAAGGTGTGGAGTTTGAGCTGGCATCGGCCATTCGAACGCTGACGCAGACGAAGGAAAACCGCAAACGGGTGGGGCTGCTCTACGGTCATACGCAGGTGCCTCCCTCGCGCTTCGCCGATTTGCTGGCCACCATTCAGCAGACATACGAACTGTATTTCATCGACATGACCAAACCCGGCCCCATTGCCGGACTTGACGCCATGCTGGTCCCCAAACCCGACCGCCCCTTTTCGGACGATGAAATCTTTAAACTCGATCAGTACGTCGTGAACGGCGGGCGGGCCCTGTTTTTTGTGGATGGGCAGCGCATCGACAGCGTCAGCAACGAAGGCAACTACGCCCAGCCGCTGAACCTGAATCTCGACGATCTGTTTTTCCGGTGGGGCGTCCGCATTAATCGCGACGTGGTGAAAGATTTATACAGCGCGGCCATCCCGCTCAACGTAGGCAACCTCGGCGACAAACCCAATATTCAGTTGCTGCCCTGGCGGTTCTACCCCATTCTGAACAACTTCGGTACCAGCAACAGCCCCATCGTCCGCAACCTCGACGCCGTGCTGGGTCGGTTTATTAGTACGCTCGATACGGTCCGGTCTGCCGGGATTAAGAAAACACCCCTCCTACTGACCTCGCCCTACACGCAGGTCCTGAAAACGCCCGCCCTCATCTCCTACACCGAAGCCCGCCAGCAACCCGACCCGCAGACCTACAACGGGGGTATTCAACTCATTGGCTGTTTGCTGGAAGGCCGCTTCACCTCGCTCTACGCCAACCGGATTCTGCCCGGCGACCCACGGGCCAACGGCTTCAAAGCGCAGGGCGAACCGGGCCGGGTGCTGGTCTGCTCGGATGGCGATCTGGTTATCAACGACGTAGATTATAAACGCAACGCGCCCCTGCCGCTGGGTTACGACCGCTATACGGGAGCTACCTACGCCAACAAAGCCTTTGCCCTGAACGCGCTGGACTATCTGGTTGATCCCAATGGTGTCATTGCCGCCCGCAACCGCACCGTATCGCTCCGCCCGCTGGACAAAATCCGGCTCAACGCCAACCGCACCGGCTGGCAACTACTCAACCTGCTCGGCCCACTGGCATTGGTGGGGTTGGTCGGCGTGGTATGGCAGGTGGTACGCAAACGACGTTACGGGCGGTAATCCACCCTGTTGATTGAGTTGCTTATACGGAACAACGCCCTGACAACCATTAATGAAGCAAAGTTAATGACAACCAATACCAACCAATTCCTGCTCTACGGGGCCAATGGCTACACGGCCCGGCTGATTATTTACCGGGCCGCGTTGTTTGGCCTGACACCGGTACTGGCAGGGCGTAGCGAAGAAAAACTCCGCCCACTGGCCGAACGACATGGGCTGACGTATCGCGTGGCGGATTTGGACGATACGGCTGAATTAGATAAGATGCTGCTGGATATGCCGGTGGTCCTGAACTGCGCCGGGCCGTTTTCCAAAACAGCCGCACCGATGCAGCGGGCTTGTTTGCGCACCAACACGCATTACCTCGACATCACCGGCGAAGTGGCCGTATTTGAGCAGGGAAAGACCCACGACGCTGAGGCCAAAGCCCGTAACCTGATGCTGATGTCGGGCGTGGGGTTCGATGTAGTACCTACCGACTGCATGGCCCGCTACCTGTACGACCGCCTGCCCGACGCTACACATCTGCAACTGGCCTTCATGAACGACGGGGGCGGAATCTCGCATGGCACCGCCCAAACGGCTCTCGAAGGCATGGGCAACGGCGGACTAATTCGGCAGAACGGCGTACTCAAGACCGTACCCAATGCGCATAAAACCATCACCGTCGATTTTGGCACCGGTCAGCCGCAGCCGTGCATGAGCATTCCGTGGGGCGATTTGTCGACGGCTTACCATACCACGGGCATCCCAAACATCGAAACGTTTATCGGCTCGTCGGCCCGGCAAATTACGTTGGCGAAGTGGGGGAGCAAGTTGAGCGGGCTGCTGTCGCTGAAACCGGTACAGTCGTTTCTGAGCAGCCAGATTACCAACCGTATCGACGGGCCCAGCGAAGCCACGCGCCAACGCGCCCGGACGCACATCTGGGGCCGCGCCTGGAACGCGCAGGGCCAAACGCTGGAAGCGCGGCAGCACGGACCGGAAGGCTATACACTAACTGCCGAAGCAGCTCTGCTCATTACCAAGAAGGTGCTGGACGGCAACTGGCAGGCTGGTTTTCAAACGCCCGCCGGACTCTACGGAGCGGACCTCATACTGGAAATTCCGGGCGTAACGCGGGAATAGTCAGGACGCGGCTGCTTCAGAAACGGGTTCGATACTGATACTGTCGACGATGAGCCAGCCTGCCGCAATGGTCAGGGCGTCTTCAGCAAGGGCCACGACCGGGTCGGGTAAGCCGAGTTCGTCGTCTATCCACAGACGCAGTCGCATGAATAGGAATGACCCGACCACCGCGCCAAACCCGCCCGCTACTGCTCCCTGAACGACCAGCTTACCTTCGGCTTCGTTGAGCAACGCCCCGCAGGTACCGCCCGACAGCATTCGAAAGCCAAGACCCGGCATATCAGTACGGTTGGGTACGCCGGGCATTTTGTCACCAATCAGTTCGCCCACGGCCAGTACTTTCAGCACCGTAGCGGTAGTGGGATTAGCCGCATATTCGACAGGCGAGTGTGGTTCGGACACCGGCATCGTGTGCGACAGTTTATGGCTCAGTACCGCCGGAGCCATCATGGACCGCATACCAGCTACAACGCCAATACCAAACGGTTTTAGAATTGATTGTATCATCTGACTTTTATTTGTGTAGGTTGGACCAACGCTTTCGCTACGCTGGCTTTTTCGTTATTGATGGTCTTCTACTTCGTAGTCCCGGATGCTACGGCTGCAGACGCAAGGCTTATTCAGCTACTCACATCGCCGTTTTTAACCTGCTCTAAATCGTTTGGTTCAATTAATCTTGAAAATTGGCAGACGTTGTGTAGAAGTTGTCCAGTTACGCCGGTGCGAGAGCAGGGCCACCAGCCAGCCAAAACGCAATAAATCAGCTAACAGTAAATCAGCCCGGTGTGCATCGTTTTTGACGATGCACACCGGGCTGATTTACTTCACTCTCCTGGGAGCGAATTACTTTTACTTCTTCGTGTACGCCACTTTCCACACGTTGCCCTTTACCGAGTCAGTAATGAAGAGCGAACCGTCCGGTCCCTGCGCCAGGCCCATTGGGCGGGCTTTGGCATCAGCGGGGCTAACGAGTGTAAGTTGTCCGGCACCGTCGGTTTTTCCGGGCGTCATCTTGTTGGGTACTTCGGCAAAGTTCTCGGCAAAAACCTCATAGTTTCCTGATGGCATTCCGTCTTTTCCAAATGGGATAAACGCCACAAAATAACCGCCCTGATTCAGTGGGGCGCGATTCCAGGAGCCGTGAAAACAGACAAACGCGCCGTTTTTGTACCGGGCCGGGAAGGCATCGCCCGTATAAAACAACAAATCGTTGGGTGCCCAGTGGCCGGGGAAGGCCATGATTGGTTTCTGCTTTCCGGCGCAGCGGTCTTCAGTTTTGCCATCGCCACCGTATTCGGGGGCCAGGACTTTCTTGCCAAGACCACTGTCATTGTAGCAATATGGCCACCCAAAATCGTCGCCTTCGCGAATCATTAGAAACTCTTCGTTGGGCAGTTCGGCACTTTGCTCGTCGTTGTACATCTTCGGAAACAGTGTGGCCAGCGCATCGCGACCATGTTGCAGGGCGTAGAGCGTGTTGCTGGCTGTGTTCCAGTCGAGCGCTACGGCGTTGCGGATGCCAGTAGCGTAGCGTTTGCCATCGGACTGCCGCTGGTTTTGCTTCGCTGCGTCAAACACCCAGATACCGCCGTGTTCCTCCAGTATTGGGCAGGGGTCCATACCGGGCGAACCCTGCGTACGGTCCTGCTGCTGACAGGCGTTGGAGGGTGCACCAAAGTTGACGAACAGGCGGCCATCGGGCGAGACCGTCAGTGACTTGCTGGCGTGCTGGGTTTCGAGCGGGATGCCCGTCACGATGGTTTCGGGTTTGGCGTTGGCAGCTACCCGGCCATTGGTGAGTTTGTAGCGAAATACCGCCGTATCGGCCGATGCATAGAGGTAGCCGTTGTAAATGGCCGCGCCAGTGCCGGGATACGTACCAAACATCGTGGTCTGGTCGGCCTTTCCGTCTTTGTTGTTATCACGGAGTTCAACGATACCCTTGCCGTTTTTGAGTTTGTCGAGTTTCACGAATACCGTTCCACTTGGGTCAATAGCAATGTGGCGGGCCTTACCGAGGTTTTCGGCGAAGACTGTGGCCTGAAAGCCCTCAATCAGACGGAGGCTGCTGGTGGGCGGTGCGGGTCTTTCGGCAGTAGCCTTAGGCTTACTCTTTCCCGGTTTGGCGGGGCCACTATCGAAGGCAAAGGCAGGCACACAGGCAAACAGCGTAGCTGTGGCCGCAATGAGGAAATTCGTTTTCATAGGATTCTGCTGGATTATAAATCGGTATTTTGGTTTGGTTAATAGCTGTAAAACCACGCGTTTGACTAATAGGTTTACCGAGTAGAACCAGTAGTTTTGTAAACTATGGGTTTGCCGTTTATTGTATCTGTCAAACGTACTGTACAGCGTTTTTCAGCATTCTTTCTGAGCCTTGCCTTGTTGAACGGTCCGGTTGTCCATGCGCAGGTTACCAACCCGCGGGCCCGTAACATCATCGGCTATGATTTTACGCTGCACGGCCTCCAGGCCACCCGGCTGAAATACCCTGACCTGACCGGCACAGGCCTGACAATTTCTATCAAAGAAGACCCGTTCGACACCACCGACATTGATTTCCGGGGCCGTATCACACCCACGCCTGCTGGCTCAGGGCCTTATACCGACCACGCTACCACCATGACCAGTTTATTGGGCGGAGCGGGCAACCTGGTCAGTACCAGCCGGGGAGTAGCACCGGGCGTACGGCTGGCGTCGTCATCGTTTGCGCGGCTTCTGCCCGATTCGCTGGCTGATCTGCGCCAGTTGGGCATTTCTATCCAGAATCATTCCTACGGCGTTGACATCGAGCGGTTCTACGGCCCCGAAGCTCTGGCTTACGACCGGCAGGTGGCCCAGGAACCCACGCTGTTGCACGTGTTTTCGTCGGGAAACAGCGGTGCCGAAACTACCGCCAGCGCGCCCCTGCCCGCGCCGTATCTGACCCTAACGGGCGAGTTCAAACAGGCCAAAAACGTGCTGGTCGTGGGGGGCATCAATGGCTCGGACGTACTGGAACCGCGCTCATCGGCTGGCCCAACTGCCGACGGACGCATTCGGCCCGAACTGGTAGCTTACGGCAATAATGGCACCTCGGAGTCGGCAGCGTTGGTATCGGGCGTGGGGGCGTTACTGCAACAGACCTACCGCAACCAGACGGGGCGGTTACCGTCGGTGGCCTGGGTGCGGGCATGTTTGCTGGCGTCGTGCGGAGATATTGGTTTGCCCGGTCCCGACCATCGGGCTGGTTTTGGCAGTCTGAACGCACTGGGAGCCGTTACACTGGCCCAGCATAAACAGTACTGGACAGATACCGTATCTCAACGTACAGCCCGATCATTCACGCTGACTGTACCAACCGGTACCGCCCGTCTGGCTGTTTCCCTGGTCTGGAGTGATACGCCCACCGCCACCGGTACCCTCCGGCAAGACCTCGACCTGTGGCTCGAACCACTCGATAAACCCGATGAATTAATCCAGCCCTGGACACTTTCGACGGGTATTCATCCTGATTCAATACGGTTACCCGCCCGACGTGGCATTGACCGAACCAACAACGTAGAGCAGGTATCCGTACTGCAACCCGCGCCGGGCCGGTACCGGGTCTGGGTGCGGGGAACGAACCTACCCGACGGTCCGCAGCCGTTTGCCGTTGCCTACGCGCTGGATTCGACGCTGACCTGGGTTGCGCCCACCACGGGGGCTACGCTGATGACAGGTCAGGCGCAACCCCTGCGCTGGAAATGGCTCGGAAACGCTGACGAACGCGGTACGGTGTCGGTACGGCTAACGGGAGATACAGACTGGCAACCCATTGCGGAGACTATTCGGCTGGCCGGGCAGCTTACCCAGTGGATACCACCCAGCCGCAACAGTCTGGCCCAATTACGTATTGTAACGGCTTCGCGCACCTACCTGAGCGATACGTTTGCGCTGGTGCGGCCCCTGCCGGTGCGGGTATTGCTCAACTGTCCCAATCAGGTAGCTGTAAGCTGGGCTCGTCAGCCGGGGGTTTCGGCGTATCAGGTGTATAAGCTGGGCAGGCAGTACCTCGAACCAATCCGGCAGATTTCGGACACGGTAGCGTTTCTGAACCCCGCCGATGGTCCGTTTGTGGCCGTATGGCCCGTACTGGCAGGGCAGCCCCGGCAGGCGGAATATACCATAAACTATACCCGGCAGGGCGTGGGCTGCTACACTGTGAACTGGCTGGCCCGGCAAGTAGTGGCCGACACCGCCCAACTCGACCTGACGCTCAGCACAACCTATAATCTGGAACGCCTGACGCTGGAACGCGCCACGGCCTCCGGCATCTACACCACGCTGCAAACCCTGACGCCCACCCCCGGCCAAACCCGCTACACCTTTACCGACCGCCCGCCCGCAGTTGGGGCAACCCGCTACCGCATCCGGCTGACGACCCAAACCGGACAAAATGTGTTCACTGATAATGAACTGGTGTATGGCGTTCAACCACCGGCCCCGTTCGTATTTCCCAACCCGGTTTCGGCAGGTGAGCCGCTGACAGTAGTCGTACCGGACGACGAGACAGCAGCCACCTGGTTTACCATCGACGGACGCGCTGGGGTAACTATGCCACTAACGGGTGTACTGAAGCAAATGCCTACTGCTGGCTTGCCACCGGGTTTACACCTGCTCCGGTTAGACGGCCCCCGCAGTGGTAGGCAGGTGGTGCCAGTCATAGTCCAGTAATTGTTTAGCAGCAGGCCACAAAAAACGCCCGAATCGCATGATTCGGGCGTTTT
>JACMPG010000048.1 GCA_014377625.1 Spirosoma sp. | reverse complement strand
TCGGCTTCGAGCCGGAGCTTGTCTATTTCAAGTTGCTGTTTTTCGATGGTCAGCCGCAGGGTTTCGCGGTCGCGTTCGGTCTCATCATCGGGCTGGATGACCTGTACCATCAGGGCATCGTCGGTGAGGAGCGCCACGGGCGAGATGTTGAGCACAGTGGCAATCTGGTTCAGGCGCGACAGGGTTAGCTCGGTTTTGCCGCGCTCAATGTCGCCATAGGCCGTAGTGGACAGGTTCAGCAGGTCGGCCATGTTTTCCTGCGAAAAGCCACGCTGGAGCCGCTGGAGCCGTATTTTTTCTTCGATGGTGGTCTTCATCTCAAGTAGTGCCGATAAAATCTAAACCGAAACCGACAGGGTTTTTCGAGTTCATAACGCAATTTTGTGTCAGCGAGTTTTTAACATATTTAACACAGAAGAACGAAGAACTGCACAGAGGAAACAGAGTACTACCCTAAACTTTCTCTGTTTCTCTGTGCAGTTCTCCGTTCCTCTGTGTTAAAAACAAAAACACGCATTCATTCGTAAAACAAAGTATATGAACCTTCAGAACGAATTCCGCAAGTTTGCCGTGCATCATATGGGCCTCAATGGCCTGACGGTGGATGGTTACATGAACCACACAATCAACAACACCCATCAGGTTGAGAACATGACCCGTTCGGTCATTGAAGAACGCCCGATGAACTTCCGCGAAGTTGATGTATTCACGCGACTCATGGCCGACCGGATCATCTTTATGGGTCTGCCCGTTGACGACAACATTGCCAACATCATTGTGGCTCAGTTGCTGTTTCTGGAATCTGCCGATCCTAAGAAAGACATCCTGATGTACCTCAACAGCCCGGGTGGGTCGGTCTATGCCGGTCTGGGCATTTACGATACCATGCAGTACGTACGGCCCGACGTGGCCACGGTCTGCACCAGCCTGGCCGCATCTATGGGTGCGGTACTGCTGGCGGGTGGTGCGGCTGGCAAACGCTCGGCCCTGCCCCACGCCCGCGTCATGATTCACCAGCCCAGTGGTGGTGCGCAGGGACAGTCGGTCGATATGGAGATTACGGTGCGCGAGATCGTAAAACTCCGTCAGGAGCTGTACGAAATCCTGGCCCATCATACCGGGCAGACCGTTGAACAGATCGAAACCGACTCTAACCGCGACAACTGGATGCGGGCCGAAGAAGCCAAGACATACGGCCTGATTGACGACGTACTGCGCCGGGAAAAATAAGCCCCAAACAAAAACGGTTTGGGCATTTGCCCAACGGCGAGTAAATTTGCTTAGTACCGACGACTCAGGGTATTTCCTGGGTCGTCTTTTTTTTGCGATACCAATCAACAAAGTCTGCCTGCGGACCGTTTAACCCCAACACCATTCTGCAACCGTTCATGCCACAAATCAGTTGCTCGTTCTGCGGACGACGCAAAAACGAGGTGATGCTCCTGCTATCGGGCATCGACGCGCACATCTGTAACTACTGCATTGAGCAGGGGCATCAGGTGGTGCTGGACGAAATGAAGCCCCAGCGCAGCGAACCCTCCGAAGTTAAAATCAACCTGATTAAGCCGGTTGACATGAAGCGCCACCTCGACCAGTACGTTATTGGTCAGGAAGACGCCAAACGCTCCATTACGGTGGCCGTGTATAATCACTACAAACGGCTCATGCAACCTGACTCCAGCGATGATGTGACCATCGAGAAATCGAACATCATCATGGTGGGCGAAACAGGTACCGGCAAAACTTATCTGGCAAAATCCATCGCCAAAATTCTGGAAGTACCTTTCTGCATTGCCGATGCTACCGTTATCACCGAAGCAGGCTACGTAGGCGAAGATGTAGAAACGATCCTGACGCGGTTGCTCCAGGCCGCCGATTACAACGTAGAAGCCGCAGAACGTGGTATTGTCTACATCGACGAAATCGACAAGATTGCCCGCAAGTCCGATAACCCCAGCATCACCCGCGACGTTAGTGGCGAGGGCGTACAGCAGGCGTTGCTCAAACTGCTCGAAGGGTCGGTGGTGAACGTACCACCGCAGGGCGGGCGCAAACACCCCGATCAGCGGCTCGTGGCCCTCAATACCGAAAATATTCTGTTTATCTGCGGAGGGGCGTTTGATGGCATCGAGCGGCACATTACCAAACGGATCAACACGAGACCCATTGGTTTTTCGGGCAATCGCCAGCTTAACGACACGTTTGAACGTGGCCACCTGATGCGGTACATCTCAGCCCTCGACCTGAAATCGTTCGGGCTTATCCCCGAACTTATTGGCCGGTTACCCGTCCTGACGCACCTCGAACCACTGGACCGTACCACGCTGATGCAGATCCTGACCGAGCCGAAAAACGCCATTACTAAACAGTACGACAAACTCTTTAAAATGGAAGGCGTTACGCTGCACTGGGATCAGACCGCACTGGATTACATTGTGGATCAGGCCCTGCTGTACGGCCTCGGCGCACGCGGGCTGCGGTCCATCTGCGAATCGATCATTACCGATGCCATGTTTGAGATACCGTCGCAGACGGGCGTTACCGAACTCACGGTTAGTCTGGATTATGCCCGCGAGAAATTCGGCAAAACAGCCGTGTATGAACTACGGTCGGTAGCCTGACAATCAAAAACTTACAGCATAAACAGCCCCGGTACCTGCACAGGTGCCGGGGCTGTTTATGCTCCACTGTGGTAATAAAGAAAATCAGAAACTAACAAAACGATACGTCCTGAGTTAATCCATTCGACACAAGTATTTCATTCACTAAAAACCAACGTTATCAATATGAAAACGCGTACCCCCCAACAACTCATGATTGGCCTGATGCTGATCGTTTTCTCTGCTGCCTGTAGCCGCCCGGTAGCTTATTTCCAGAAAAGCCAACGCGAGTCGTTTGCTACGAAGACTACCCCTACCCCTGTTGTGGCGACTCCCATCATTGAGGCAGAGGCACCGGTGGTGCAATCTACCCAAGTGGTAACACCCGTGGCCGAAACCCAGGCCGCACAGGTAGCTCAGGCAACGTTTACCATAGACCAGGTGGATGCGCTGGTACGTAATGACAACAAACTGGCTTCTAACAAATCGGTACAGAAACGCCTGAACCGCGTACGTACCCTGTTGGCATCGTCAGCGCAGTCGAGTGAGCTGACCAATGAAGCCACGGCCACGGCAGCTCCGCGTAAGATGAACCTGATGAAGCGCGTAATGCTGAAACAGCTCGACAAGAAGATAAAGCACCATCTGGCTCCCGAAAAGCCCATGGCAAAATCACTGCTGACAATCGGTGTGATTGTGGGTATTATTGGTTTGTTGCTACTTATTCTGGAAGTAGCTCCGCCACTGGGCTTAATTGCCGTGGTGGTAGGTCTGGCCCTCGTTCTGGTCGATCTATTACGATAAAACGCCGGACATTACTTGTGGGGCAGACGTTCTCAGGTACTGATAGTGTGTAGCTTTCATACTCCGGTCTGCATGGTACTCAATGCGGGTATTGTGAAGGCCGGAGTTTTTTTAGGTGTCCTCATAGTGCCGTAGAAGTGGCTGGGCATTACGCTTTTATTGACTGGCCACTCATCTTTCTTAACAAAAACATACGGTCAGCGCTATCAGGAAAGTTGGTTTTATCATCCATCTCAGACCATTTTATTAATGTCTTGTCTTTCCAAACAGTTACTGGCCGCTCTGGTGGGTGTTGCCCTTCTTTCTTCGTGCAGCCGCCCGGTGGCCTATTTCCAAAAAAACCAGCGCGAGACGTTTGCCACAACAACCACTGCTTCCGTCGTGGCAACGACGCCGGTTATTACTGAAATTTCTACACTACAACCCATTCAGGAGATTGCAGTTGTTGCTGAGGTACCTGCGCAGCTCGTCCAGACCGCAACTGCTGTGGCACAGTTAGACGCTATGGTAAGCAATGATAATAAGCTAACCACTGACAAGTCGGTGCAGAAACGCATGAGCCGCGTCAAACAAATGCTGATAGCAGCCACGCAGAAAAGCGCGGTAAATACCACGCCAGACCAGCCGCAGAAGATGAATTTCGTGCAGCGGATGATGGTAAAGAGAATGAACAAGCGTATTAATAAACAACTGGCTCCCGAGCATCCTGACAAGCCAATGGCTAACAAGACCATTCTGGTGGCCGGTGCTGTGGTGCTTCTGATCGGATTACTGATAATTTTGCTGAGCGGTTCGGGTGGATTATCCGGCGCTTTTCTGGGCGCGGGCGTTATCATTTTGCTGGTTGGCCTACTCACGGGTTCCTGACCAGTCACTTTCTTTTGTCCTAATCACAGCCTTCTGTCAAACAAATGACAGAAGGCTGTGTTGTTCTGGCTGACAGTAGTATTCAACGTTTAATTAATAACCGCTCTATGAACACCTTTTCCAAATCGCTGTTTGCCGCTTTTGTAAGCGTGGTAGCCCTCTCGTCGTGCAGCCGCCCGGTGGCTTATTTTCAGAAAAGCCAGCGTGAAGATTTCAAAAGCCCACCCATTGAGAACGTAACGGCCGTTGCGCCCGCCAAATCAGCCCAGCCGGACGTACAGCCCGCTGTAGAAGCAACAGAAGCCCCAGTTGCTGCACCTAACCCGGTTGAGCAGGTAGCACAGGCCAAAGCAGCCATGAAGCAACTGGACGCCTACGTCAGCAACGACAGTAAACTGGCGGGCAACAAAAAACTGGCAAAGCATATAGCCCGCGCCAACGCGCTGCTGGCCGAAGCCGAAGCAAACCCCGCTGCCGTGGCCGCACCCCATAAAGCAACGTTCATGGAGCGAGTGGCACTGAAAAAGCTCGATAAAAAGATCAAGTCTAAAATGGCTCCTGATCAGACAAACGCGTTTCTGGACAGCAAAATCCGTAACGGGGCTATTGTAGGGGTTATTGGTCTGGTACTGGCCATTGTAGCCAGCGGTTTTCTGGGTGTTATCGGCACACTATTGCTGGCTGCCGGTATCGTCCTGATTGTGTGGGGGGTGTTGGAAACGTAGGAATCCAACACCCGTATTCATCTCATTTATCAAACCTAAAAAGTCTCTACACGGGCTTTTTAGGTTTTTTCATTGTCTATCCCATGAACGAACAACTGCTCATTGCCCTTATTCACGGCCATGGTGTCGATTCGGCAATCTGGTCCGGTATCGACGCTGGTCTGTCAGCCGATGCCCCCGTAGTAGCCCCTGACTTCTCGTATGTTGCCACGCACAGCAGCATCGACGAATACGCCGAACTACTGCATAAACAGCTGGCTGCCGAAACCGGCGAAACCGGGCGGGTCATTCTCGTGGGCCATTCGATGGGCGGCTACATTGCCCTGGCCTTCGCCGAAAAACACCCGGATATGACCGCCGGGCTGGTGCTGTTTCACTCCACGGCCTATGCCGACGATGAGGCCAAAAAAGAGCAGCGGCAACAGACCATCCAGAGCCTGAACACGCACGGTGCCGCGCCGTTTATCGAAGAAACACTGCCGAAAATGGTTGCCCCCAGCTTCCCCGCCAACAAACTCCAGCCCTACATCGACCAATACAAAAACCTGCCCGTCGATGCGCTCGCTGCGGGTATGACCGCCATGATGCACCGCCCCGACCGCACGCACGTCCTGCGCGACGCCCGATTTCCGGTGCTACTGGTACTGGGCGAAGAAGACCAGATAACTCCGTTCGGGAAAACGATGGAACTGGCCGAATTGTCGCACCAGATCAGTGCCGCCCCCATTGAGCGGGCCGGGCACCTGAGCATGGTCGAGCAGCCCGAATCGGCACTGGGCGTGTTGCGGGTGTTTGTGGGGCAGGTGATTGGTGAGTAGGTGAAACTGGCCGAAATGGTTGCCCGTTAGTCCGTTGGGGCGATAATCCGTAATTTGCGCGGAATTTACCGACCTGCGCCAATGGCTGACTTATTTAACGTTTACCCCCTCTACGACATCGAACCCGTTCGGGCTTCGGGCAGCTACCTCTGGGACGCCAACGGCACCCGCTATCTGGACCTCTACGGTGGTCACGCCGTTATTTCAGTCGGTCATACGCACCCGCACTACGTAAACGCCCTGACTGAGCAGCTCCACAAAATTTCGTTTTACTCCAACTCGGTCAAGATACCACTGCAACAGGAACTGGCCGAAAAACTCGGCAATTTGTCGGGCCATCCTGACTATCACCTGTTTCTGTGCAACTCCGGAGCCGAAGCCAACGAAAACGCGCTGAAACTGGCGTCGTTTCACACGGGCCGTACGCAGGTGGTAGCGTTTACGAAGTCGTTTCACGGACGCACCGCCGGGGCCGTAGCCGCTACCGACAACCCGGCCATTATAGCTCCTATTAATTACAATCAGCATGTTACGTTCCTGCCGTTCAATGACATCGACGCGGCCATAGCGGGCATTACCGAAGAAACCTGCGCCGTCATTATCGAAGGCATTCAGGGCGTGGGCGGTATTCACGTAGCAACCGACGATTTCTGGCAAGCCCTTCGCCAACGCTGCAACGAAACCGGGGCCATTCTGATTGCCGACGCCGTACAGTGTGGTTACGGGCGGTCGGGCAAATTTTTCTCGCATCAGTTCAGCGGCATTGAGGCCGATATTATCTCGATGGCCAAAGGCATGGGCAACGGCTTTCCCATCGGCGGCATCCTGATTTCGCCCAAATTCCACGCTACCTACGGCCTGCTCGGCACTACGTTTGGCGGCAATCACCTCGCCTGTACTGCGGCTATCGCCGTGCTGGACATCATGCGCAACGAAGGACTGATCGAAAACGCTGTTCGCATGGGCGATTACCTCATGGATGGCATCCGGCAGATTGGTGGCTACAAAGACCTGCGCGGACGTGGCCTGATGATCGGTATCGAATATGATTTCCCGGTCGATGCCCTGCGCAAATCACTATTGTTTGAACATAAGCAGTTCACGGGTGTGGCAGGTAAAAACACCATCCGGCTGCTGCCGTCTCTGGCCATTGGTGTGGCGGAGTGCGATATGTTCCTGAAGGCCCTTTCTTTAAACAAGAACAATGCATAACTTCCTGTCACTCGCCGATGTTACTGACCTCGACGCCCTCATTCAGGCAGGACTGAACGCCAAGGCCAGCCCCTTTGCCGATCAGCACCTCGGCAAAAACAAAACCATTGGTCTGCTCTTTTTCAACTCCAGCCTGCGCACCCGGCTCAGCACCCAGAAAGCCGCCCAAAACCTCGGCCTGAACGTCATGATGATGAACGTGGGGCAGGATTCGTGGGGTCTGGAAATGGAAGAAGGCGTGTTGATGAACGGCGACAAAGCCGAACACATCCGCGAAGCTGCCGCCGTCATGGGCCGGTACTGCAACATCCTCGGCATCCGCGCCTTCGCCGATCTCAAAGACCGCGCCACCGACTACCGCGAGCAGGTCATGCACCAATTTGCCAGATACGCCCAGGTTCCCATAGTCAACCTCGAATCGGCCACGCGCCACCCGTTGCAATCGCTGGCCGACTGCATCACCATCGAAGAGGCTAAAACCGTAGCCCGGCCCAAAGTGGTACTGACCTGGCTGCCGCATTTCAAGCCCCTGCCACAAGCCGTTGCCAACTCGTTCAGCGAGTGGATGAACGCCCGCGCCAACGCCGGACACGTCGAGTTTGTCATTACCCATCCAGAAGGCTACGACCTTGCGCCGGAGTTTAAGGGCAACGCCCGCGTTACGCACAACCGCGCCGAAGCCTTTGCCGGTGCCGATTTTATTTACGGTAAAAACTGGTCGTCGTACACGCACTACGGGCAGGTACTCACGCAGGACTCCACCTGGGCCGTGACGATGGATGATATGGCCGAAACGAACAATGGCAAATTCATGCACTGCCTGCCCGTCCGGCGCAACCTCAAAGTGAGTGACGCCGTGCTGGACAGCCCTCAGTCGCTCGTGATCGAGCAGGCCGCCAACCGCGAATGGTCCGCCCAGGCAGTTTTGCGGGAGATTTTAAAAAACCCACGATGATACTACTTAAAATTGGCGGCAACGTTATTGACGACCCCGCGGCCCTCGCCCGGTTTCTTAACCACTTCGCCCAACTGCCCGGCCACAAAATCCTCGTACACGGGGGCGGTAAAATTGCGACGCAGACCGCCAAAAAACTGGGTATTCACACCACGATGGTAGAAGGTCGGCGCATCACCGATCAGGCCATGCTCGACGTAGTAACGATGGTTTATGGCGGGTTGGTGAATAAGCAGATTGTGGCTAAACTACAGAGCCTCAACGTTAATGCTATTGGCCTGACCGGAGCCGATGCCCGCGTAGTACTGGCCCACAAACGACCCGTGAAGGATATTGATTATGGTTTTGTGGGTGATCTGGACGAGATCAGCGCAGGGCAGATTCAGTTCTTCCTGCGCCAGAACCTGACGCCCGTTTTCGCGCCCCTCAGTTACGACAACGCAGGGGGTTTACTCAACACCAACGCCGATACGATGGCGTCGGCCATTGCCGTTGACCTGGCCCGGCACGAACCCGTTACGCTGGTGTATTGCTTCGAGAAACGGGGGGTACTGGCCAACCCCAACGATGATAACAGCGTTATTGCCGAACTAACGCCCGCTGTTTACGCTGAACATAAAGCCGCCGGGAGCATCAACAAAGGCATGATTCCAAAACTGGACAATGCCTTTCGGGCGTTGGAAAACGGCGTCTCGAAAGTCATCATCTGCCACGCCGACGACGTAAGCGCGGCTGTGGCAGGGCAAAGCGGAACAACGTTACGAGTGTAGATACTCTATCTATCCGTCAGTAAACTCACTACCCGCCGGATGCCCACGAACCGACGCTGGTAGTAGTCGGCACTGAGGTAGTCGTAGCGGATACCGCCGTTCCAGGCCGAATGGATGAATTTAATGCGGTCGTTGGTAACTTCGGTAATCAGACCAACATGACCGATGCGGCTCCCGGCGGCACTGTGGCCTTTGAAGAGAATCAAATCGCCGGGCTGGGCTTCGTCTTTTTCAACGGCCTTGCCAACATTACCTTGGGCCGCGCTGGAATGTGGCAGCGAAATACCAAACTGGTCAAAACAAAACCGCGTGAATCCGGAACAGTCGAATCCACGCGGGGTAGTGCCGCCGGAGCGGTAGCGAATAGCAAGGTGCCTCTTCGCGAAACTGATCACATTGCTCACCAGCGGAAACCGCTCGCTGAGCGATTCTGAATGAGAAGTGACGATAGATTTTTGAGAAACCGTTACGGTGGGTAATGACTCTTTTACGGTGGGTACGGTCTGAGCCTGCACGAGGCCGAACAAAACAGCCATACAGGCTGTCAAAAGCACTTTCTTGGTCATAAAAACTGGTTGAGAGCGGGTAAGGTTTGATGAAAGTAGGGCGTAACGCCCAAAACACCAAATAATTGGGGAAGTGATTCTACACTATTTCCCGTGCCAAACCGGTTAACCTTCTGACGATAAGTACCTAAGAGCGACTGTTAAATTTTTCTTAATGGGATGAGTGGGTAAGGAGTAAGGGGTAGCTGACGCGAACAATTCCAGCGTCAGCTACCCCTTACTCCTTACCCACTCATCCCCTGTTTTAATACCAGCCCGCGCCAAGGTTGCGACCCGGCCAGGGGATAGACGCCAGAATGAGCAACAGCCCGATACCGTAAAAAATCCCGATCAGCCGCTGCTTTTTCGTGGTATCAATAGCCCGTTTGGAGAGCGAATAACCCACCGTTACCAGAATGATCGCAATGAGCATCCCGGTTGTGTGTTCGACGGTGTAAAAGCGATAGACTTTCTCGCTCAGTAAACCGAAGTTCACCTTTGGACTTATGAAGTATAAAACCAGGCCCAGTATCAACTGTGTGTGAACGGCGATGAGCGTGAAGAGATACAGCTTACGATTACCGTCGGTGTAGCCGCTGCGGCCCAGCCATTTGCTGATGGCCACCAGTGAGGCTACGACCAATAAAACGAGCGCAATCCAGCGAAGGCCCGAATGGGCGTGTACTAATCCAGAATACATGATTGAAATGATTTAACTGTCATTAATTTGTTTCGACAAAGAAACAACCAAACGCCCAACTTCTCGTTCAGGATTACTGTTTCGTCCGTATGATTATTGCCAATACCACCTTCAGCGTTGCCGAAGAAACAGCCGCCGACTGGCTCCGCTGGATGAAAACCTTCCACCTGCCCGCCGTGATAAACACCGGCCTGCCCCAACGCCACCGGATGATGCATCTGCTCACTGAACTCGACAACGGAGCCGTTACCTACACTGTTCAGCTCGATTTTGCCACCCGCGCCGACTACGACCTCTACCTCGCCACCCAGGCCGACGCCATGCATCAGCGCATTCAGCACCGCTTTGGTGGTCAGTTTGTCTCGTTCGATACGTTGTTGAAAGAGGTGTAGCTATCTTCGGCAACGACGCCCGATATGGACAAAAATCATCAACTGGCTACCTGACCACAAATCCAATACTACCGTAAATAGCCTTTTCTACAGCCGAAGTTTCTACAACTCACATTAATCGATAATCGGCCCGCTCTACGTCAACGCTCCCGTACTACAGACCGTCGTTTATCGACCGATAACAGGAATGCAGGAAGCAGGATCAGGTTGGAGGCCATACCCATTAATAGTGTAATGGATACCAGGATACCGAGTGCCGCCGTGCCCTGAAACGTGGACGCGGTGAAGATGCCAAAGCCCGCAAACAGAATTATGGCCGTGTAAAACATGCTCAGTCCCGTATAGCGAATAGTGTTCGATACGGCTTCAGCTATGGCGCGGCCCTGCCGGAGTTCGTCGCGGTATTTAGTAATAAAATAGATAGTTCCGTCGGACGAGATGCCAAACGCGATGCTGAAAATCAGGATGGTAGAGGGCTTGAGGTGGATGTCGAACAGGCCCATAATGCCCGCCGTAAAAATCAGCGGCAATACACTCGGCGCAATGGCAATCAGGCTCAGCCGAACGTCGCGCAGGAGGATGATGAGAATGACCGAAATCAGGATGATGGCCAGGGCGGTGCTTTCGGCGAGGTTCTGCAATAAGTAGTCGTTACCCTTCGTGAACACTACGCTGCTGCCCGTAATGCCGAGGTTATACTGCTCCGAAGCCGCCACACGCTGCCCGGTTTCGCGGTCGATGTTAAAAATCGAATCTATTTTGGGTTGCAAATCGGCAATGAGCGCGTTGGTACGGACGGTGCCGAGGTCGGGCGTCTGGAAGCTGACGCGGGTGTAGCGTTGGGTGCTGTCCAGATAACTGCGGTAGCTACTGGCTAAGCTATTGCCGGTACTGCCGGTGGCGTTTGGTTTCGGAATGTACTCGCCCAGTTTACCCAATTCGAGCGCACCGGGCAGGGCGTAGTATTTGGCATTACCACCCCGGTAGCCCTGGTAAAAAAACTTGATGGCCTCCACCAGCGAAAGCGGCCGCGTGAACTCCGCACGACTGGCAAACTCGCGTTCGAGCAACCGGATTTTGGTCAGTGTCTGGGGCGTCAGCACCCGGCCCGGCTGTTTGGTGTCGATGCTGACCTCGAACGGCATCACGCCTTTGAACCGGCTCTCGATCCATTTCAAATCCTGATAAATTGGATCATTGTCGGGCAAATCATCCACGACGTAGCCAATGGCGTCAATACGCAGAGCCAGCAGGGCTGACACCACTGTCAGGACCGCAATGACCCCGTAAATGACCGTTCGGCGGGTGCGGACAATACCATCGACCCAGCGCAGGAAGCGCGTGATAAAGGGGCGATCGAGGTGGGCGCGGTGGTTGGGAGCGGGGACGGGCAGGTAGCTGAAAATAATCGGAATCAGCACCAGCGACACGGCGTAGGTGGTCATAACGCCACAGGCCGCCACCAAACCAAACTGCAGTAGCAACGGACTGGCCGTGAAGAAAAACACGAAGAAACCAATGCTTGTCGTGACGTTGGCAAAGAAAGTAGTTTCACCCACTTTTTCGGCGGCAATCAGCAGGGCATTGCGCTTTTCGATGATCGTAATGACCGCGTGCCGGTTCAGTTCTTCCTGATAACGGTTAATCAGAAAAATGGCGTTCGGAATGCCAATGACGATGATAATAGGTGGAATCAACCCAATCAGAATCGTGATTTCGTACCCGAACAGGACAATGTAGCCCGTCACCCAGATTACGCCAATGGCTACCACCAGCGCAGCCGCCAGCATGACGGTAAACGAGCGGAAGAAATACAGCAGAATCAGGGACGTAACACCGAAGGCCAGCCCCAGAAACAGGAGCAGTTCGCCACTGACTTTGGCAGTCATTTCGGTACGGATATATGGCATACCCGACAGCCGAACCCGCAGATTATGCGCCGTACCGAACGAATCGGCCACGGCCTCCACCCGCCGGACAATGGCAATTCGGTTTTTGGTATTGAGTTCTTTCTGATCGAAGGTAATGGCCATCAGGTGCGCCCCGCTGCCGGTGGCGGCTGCCGCGCTGTCCTGCACCAGACCCCGGTAAAACGGCAACTCGCCGATGCGCTGCCGCAGACTATCGAGCTGATTCTGCGTCGTGATGGGGCGCGGCACGAGCAGTACCACACGAAATTTACGGGCCGTATCATCGCGGACTACATCGTACAAACTGGCGTTGGAAATGACGTTTTTGATGCCCGGAATGGCTTTTATACGCTGGCTGAGGGCGTACCACTGATTGAAAAACCCGACCTGATACATGCTGTCGGTCTCGACGCCAACGACCATGACGCTACCATCCTGCCCAAAGCGTTTTTTGAAGGCATCGTACCGCTGAAATTCAGGGTCGGTAACGGGCAGGATTTTGGCGAGTTCATACGAGAGTTTGACGTGGGTAGTCTGGTAGCCCATAAAGACCGTTCCAACGACTATGATGGCCACGAGCAGCAACCGGTTATTGAGAATAAATTGAGCAATACGGGGCCAAATCATCAATCAGCGGGGCGTTACGGATGGGTATCCGGTGCAGGGCAGTATAAAGATTAACGCACATTTGCCGGACAAAATCGGCCCGCAAGTTAGCCAAAAACGACGGGTCTATACTGAATCCCGGATCGCTCTAAAACCGGATTACGCCTGCACCGCTTCTAAATCTGTACAGTTGTAGCCAAATCTTATAAACTATACTGGTATCGTATTCGTGGTTTTGATTGTTGTACAGGTATATCCATGAGTGGTTAATGACCGGGTTATTCCACGGCTTCTCCACTCACGGATAACCCACAAACCACCAGGTATATGACACCGACTAAGCAAATAGCCACCCAAAAGCAAAACGCATCCCTCACCCACCAGACGTTTCCGGTGCTGGAAATGAGCTGTGCCGCCTGCGCCGTGAGCGTCGAGTCGATGCTCAACAATACGCCGGGGGTTCAGAAAGCCGTGGTCAACTACGCCAACCAATCGACCGTGGTCGATTATGACTCCGCCGAGGTATCACCCGAGCAGATGCAGCAGGTGATACAAAGCATTGGCTACGATCTGGTCATCCCCACCAACAATGCCGACCAGCCCGACATATGGCAGATACAGCAGGATGCACAGCAGCGGCAGTACAACGCCCTCAGGAAACGTACCGTCTGGGCTATTGCGCTGTCGATACCGGTCGTACTGATTGGGATGGTATTTATGACAATCCCGTATGCCAATTACATCATGATGGCCCTGTCGGCTCCGGTGGTGTTCTGGCTGGGCCGGTCGTATTTTGTCAATGCCGCCAAACAGGCGCGTCATGGCCGGGCTAATATGGATACACTCGTGGCCCTCTCTACCGGTATCGCATTTCTGTTCAGTACTTTCACCACGCTATGTCCACAATTCTGGACCAGCCGGGGTCTGGAACCCCATGTCTATTTTGAAGCCTCAGCGGTCGTTATCGCCTTTATTTCGCTCGGTAAACTGCTCGAAGAACGGGCTAAATCGAATACATCATCGGCCCTGAAAAAACTCATCGGGCTGCAACCCAACACCGTCCGTATCATTGAAAGTGGTGTTGAGCGCGAACTGCCTATTTCGCAGGTACAGGTGGGGCAAATTATTATGGTCAGGCCCGGCGAAAAAATCCCCGTCGATGGTGAGGTGGAGTCGGGCGAGTCGTTTGTAGACGAGAGTATGCTATCGGGCGAGCCGGTGCCGGTCAACAAAACCACTGGCGAACCGGTCTTTGCCGGGACTATCAACCAGAAAGGGGCATTCCGCTTCCGGGCGCAGAAAGTAGGCGCTCAGACGCTGCTGGCGCAGATTATCCGGGCGGTGCAGGAAGCGCAGGGCAGCAAAGCCCCGGTGCAGAAACTGGTCGATAAAATTGCCGGTATTTTTGTGCCGGTAGTTATTGGTATTGCCGTACTGACGTTTGTCATCTGGATGCTTGTTGGAGGAGAAAACGCCTTTACGCACGCCCTGCTGACGTCGGTAACGGTACTGGTCATTGCCTGTCCATGCGCACTGGGCCTGGCCACGCCTACGGCCATCATGGTGGGCGTAGGCAAAGGCGCCGACAATAACATCCTGATCAAAGACGCCGAAAGCCTCGAACTCGGCCACCGCGTCAATGCCGTTATCCTCGACAAAACCGGCACCATCACCGAAGGCAAACCCACCGTAACCGACGTCGACTGGTTCGTTCCCGAAGCCGACGTAGCGGCCTTACAACCCGTGCTGTACGCGCTGGAAAACCAGTCTGAACACCCGCTGGCCGACGCCGTTATTACCTATCTGAACACCCATAAAATTGGCAGTGCTGAACTGACTGGTTTTGAGAGTATAACGGGGCGGGGCGTATCGGGACGGTACAGCGAAAAAACGTATCTGATTGGTAACGCCCGGTTGCTGAACGAACGTAACGTATTGGTTTCGGTAGATGTGCAACAACGGGCAGCGCAGTGGCAGCAGCAGGCAAAAACGGTCGTGTATTTTGCCGATGAGACGCAGGTACTATCTATTCTCGCCATTGCTGACCCTGTTAAAGCCACCTCGAAACAGGCCATCGAAACCCTCATAAAGCGCGGTATCTCGGTGTATATGCTCACGGGCGACAACCCCCAAACCGCCCGCGCGGTAGCCGACGCCGTAGGGTTGACCGACTACCGCGCCGAAACCCTGCCCGCCGACAAAGCGCAGTTTGTGAGCGAGTTACAGCAGCAGGGAAACATCGTAGCGATGGTTGGCGACGGCATCAACGACGCCCAGGCTCTGGCGCAGGCCGACGTAAGCATGGCCATGA
>JACMPG010000378.1 GCA_014377625.1 Spirosoma sp. | reverse complement strand
CGTCAAAAACGTGTTCGTTACCGACGGGGCCAGCATGACCAGCACATCGACCCAAAATCCCTCGCTGACGTACATGGCCATGACCGCCCGCTCAGTCGATTATGCGGTGAAAGAGATGAAGAAAGCGAACTTATAGCGTTTCTAAAGACAAAGAGGCCGGAGGATGTACCGAGACAACAGAGTGAAACCGTAGCAACGGGCCATCTCTGTTATCTCGGTACACCCTCCGGCCTCTTTGTGCCTGAACGTCTAAACCCCCTTCACCATGGCCTGCATTTTTGCGAATGAGTTGCGGGCTACAACATCGGCGGGCTGGGCGTAATAGCCTTTGTTGAACACCTCCAGAGACAGCACAATGGGCTTTGCCGGGTCTTTGATGAGCATGAGTGTTTCGCGGATGGGCGCCACGCCATCGCCGGGATAGACGCGGTCGGCGTCGGTGATGGTGGCACGGTCCAGGGTGGCGGGGTAGTCGTTGACGTGGAAAACCTCGATGGCCGGTTTACCCACGAGTGGCAGACTGGCCTGTGCCGTGCCGCCTTTGTAAATATGGTAAATATCCAGCAATACCCGCGCCGAAGGGTGCTTGCTTTCGATGGCCACGAACATAACCTCGCTCAGTTTATTCAGGTTTTTGGAGAATCCCCAGAGTTCAAGCTGCGGTATAACGCCGGTTTGGTCGCTAAGGTCAAGAATGGCCCGGTAGCGTTCTGCCGCCCGATACAAATCAACAAGGGGCGCGTCGGGCGTTTGCATCCCGATGGCCGGGGCCGCAGTACGTTTGCAGCCAATTTCGGCCAGCAGACCCATTTCCCGTTTCAACTGCTCAACACCTTTTTGCCGGGCCGCATCGTCATTGACAATCCAGGGTGCAAAGCCAATGCAATTCTGAACGGTCAGGCCGAGGTCCGACAGCCGTTTGCGGAGGTCGGCGGTGGTGTGCGTTTTGAGGTATTCCTGATAGGTGTCCATCCAGATTTCGACCGAACGGAATCCGGCTTTCGACGCCGTTTCGAGTTCGCCAATCAGGCCGAGTTTATGGCCCCGGATGGTGCTCAGGTTCAGGCAGACTTTGAACGATTCCGCGGCTTTAACCATGGGCGTTGCCTGGGTGACTTTAGGAAGAACGGACGCACCAGCGGTGGCGGTCAGGGCGGTGAGGGTTTGGCGACGGGAGAGTTTCATTTTTATCGTTTTGTCAGGGCGGTGTTTGTTATTACGAGGAACGAGGAATCTCTATTACAAGCAAATTCTCTCCACAAAGAGATTCTTCGTTCCTCAGAATGACAAGAATCGGAATGACAAAAGACGCTATTTCCTCACAACTACCGTCAAAGCACCGCATCGCCTACCGTTGTATCAAACACGCCGGTCAAAACCTTGCCGTTACGTTTGACCTGCACCCAGATGCGGTACCGTCCGGCGCGGGGGAATGAATACGGAAACTCAACCATGTTATTGACCGGCATCACGTGATTCATTTCGGGCATACCGGCATATAGTAACTCGTTTTTCTGCGCATCAGGTAGGGTGCGGAGCCGGGTAACGTAGCGGTCGATGCTGTCGCTGAAGAGCCGGGCATCGGGGTAGCGAAAAGTACGGGACGTGTCGGCCAGACGATTTGCGAAGGAGCCTTCGGCAGCCATTGAATACGTACCGATGGGGTGCAGGTGAATATAGACCGAGCCGTCATTGCGCAGGATAACCGCGTGACCACCCATGCCCAGATACGGCTCCAGCGGGGCGGCATTCCCCCCGGCATCGGCCACGGCAAACTTGAGCGTGTATAGCTTTCCGGCAGTTTGTACGCTACCCGGCTGGTCCATCCAGAGCATCGTGGCCCCGTCGGCGAGTTTGACGCTGGCACCCGGCTTGCCGCATAAAACGACGTCGTTAGCCAGCGTTGGCGTTACGTTAGCGGAGGTCTTTCCGGTCTTGCCCACCGGCGTTGTAACAAGCCAGCTGTCGTCGGTATCGAACGGTTTGTAAGCCGTGCTACCCGTATTGGCATCGGCAATCACCACCGTATCCGTCAGGGTTTCGGCAAAGCCGTTGCGGAACACAATGTCGGAATAGAGCAGGTATTTGCCGCCCGGCAATGGAGGCAGCGCGGCCTGGTAGGTCAGCGTGTCGCGCCGGATGGGGTGCAGGTGCGCGAAGCCGTCGAGACCGGGCAGTCGTACGATGAACGTGTGCATCAGCTTGCCGTGGTCGGGAATGACGAAGCTCATGCGTCGTCGCGTTTGCGGTGCGTTGCGCCGACGGCCACTACCCCCCGACTCGCCGTTGAAGCCACTGGTGTCAATCCGAATGGTGAGCAACGGCCCGGCGTTCTGTGCTTTTTCAGGGCTTACCGAGGCATTGATACGTAGCGGGCGGTAAAGTTGCTGGGTCTGGTATTGCTCCGTCGAGAGGTTCCACCACATTCGCCAGCCCGTCAGTAGCAGTACCATCACTACGCCCCCGGCCACCATACCCAGCAATCGGCGCCGACCTAATTTAGCTGGTTTTGGTGTACCGGGCTGGATAACCCCATCGGCATTGCTGGCGCCGATAATTGTAATCATCATCACCACCAGCAACAGACCCATAGCTGCCAGCGCGATACCCGTACTGGCGGGCATGGTCCGCGTTGCCGTAGCCACCGATACTACCGGCACGACCAACTGCTGTTTGCCGTCGGGTCCGTCAATGCTCAGTTCGATGCTGGACGAGCCGGCATCCATCAGCCACAAATCGCCCGTAAAGCGACCCGTACCGGAGGTAGCCAATTCATCATACGTGGGTGCGCCCTTGCTGCCGGGTGCGAAATAAACGGGTCGGGCACCCACCGCCGTAGCGCGGCCCTGCTGCACGAACACGGTCACCTTTGCTGTGCCCGGCACGACGTCGGGCGGCTGAATGCTGACCAGAAGCTGGTATTTTCCCGCCTGTTTCTGCAAAATCACCCCCGAACTGCCCACGTGGGCGTAGGCAATGAGTGAATTCGCGAATGTGAGAATGATTGAATAAAAAAGAACTGACCACTTTTTCATGGAACGCAACTGAAAACTATGAAACCGAAAACTGTAAATCTACCGCGCTACCCGTTTCATCCAGTTGCCCCAGAGCAGGCCGATGCGGGCCGATACCACAGCAATCAGGAGTGCTTTGCCGAAACCAAGGGCGAACGCGCCTGCCGTCTGTAGGTTCCAGGGGGCGAAGGCGTAGCGGTACTGCCAGTCGGGGGGGCTGTCGTAGGTCCAGGAGTGGGAGAAGAAGAACCAGTTCCGGGCGAGGGGCGAGGACTGTAAAAACTCGCCGAACGGCCACTGAACGGCCAGCAACACGAGCAGAAACGGCACGGCCAGCAAACCCGCCAGCAGCCAGTCGTTTAGCTTTTTGCCCGTATCGGGCGTATCAAACCGGTGTATGAGCCAGTCAACCACAAGGGCTGGAATGACCAGCAGCATCGGAAAAATAAAGCCCTGATACGTGGTAATCGGGTTCAGTACCGGACCGAGCCGGGGCGTGGCCGGAAACTGCTGCAACAGCCAGCTTGGTACGGCCATGAACAGCATATACAGCGCGGCAATGGTCGTGACGGGCCAGCGCAACAGTGACGCCCGACCCACCGCCAGCAGGTAAAACGGCAGAATGATGGCAGCAGCCGTGTAGTATGACGAATTATGCGTTTTGTACCGTCCCATCGACTCAGCTGCCAGTGAACACAGTATGGTCAGCAACAGCCCGGCAGCAATGGCAAACAGCCACGTCAGCCGTGTTTTTTGCCGAGCTTCGTCAGTACCGGTTTGCACAAGTTGGTTCCGGTAGCGGTTTTGCAGGGATAGTACACCCACAATGGCCCCGAATTGCACGGTCATAATGCCGATAGCCAGAATGGTGTGCGGAGGTGTCAGAATCTGCACGTCGAGGCCGTAGGTGTTGTGCCACCAGTCGTCGAACGGGGCCGACGTAAGCATGGCCAATGCCCCCCAGACGCAGAACATGGCGCCCAGCGGTCCGTAAAAAACACCCCAGAACGGCACCGCGTTGGCCCGGCCCGGATGGTTGCGGTTCAGCGTCATGCTCAGAATCTGGTAGGCCGAAAACAACCCCGATACCACCGCGCCAACGTAAATAACGAGGTGCGGGGGCGCAAACAGCCCGTCGCGCCCGATGCTCATGTGCCACATGATGTCCCACAACAGGCCCATGACAACGCAGAACGATGAGAAAACAACGGCGTAGATATACGTCGGAATGCCGAGCCGCCAGTCGAGTGCCTGGCGTTGTACCCGTTCCCGAACGAGTGGCTGTGTGGAGGTGATGGCCGATTGCATGTTGTAAAACGGTTTTGCTGAAATAGAACAGGAAAGTTACGGATTTCTTTTTCCAACCATGAACCAGTAACGAACTTTACGCAGGCAACGGCAATACCCCACCCGGTTTGCGCCGTTATTCGCGTAGAAAAGCTATTATGTTGCTATGCACAATTCCCTGTCCCGCCTTTCCTTACTTGCCACGCTGTCGTTTTTGTTGCTGCTAATCGGTGGTTGCGTTCCCGATTTTCTGGTGTCCAATCCCGATTGGGTCGTCATTGACAAGGGCGAACACGAGCCACTGCCCAAGCGTAACGTCGGCATTGTCATCGGCCCCGACGAGGTATCGGCCACCGTTACGTTCGACAGTACGTGTATCTACGACATTGGCGTGGCAGATCAGGACGACTGGAACAAGGTGATTGGTATTGGCTTTGTCGGCTCCAAAAATCAGGATATTACAACGGGCGTTCCACCGCATCAGGTTGACGGGGTGCGGGTAGGCTGGCGGTGGAATCCCAAACGGGCGCGCATCGAACTCGGTGCGTATGTGTATGTCGATACGAAGCGCATCGACTTCAAAGTGGCCGAAACGGGCATCAACGTACCGACGCGGCTGGTCATCAAAATCGACTACGACCGCAAGCTGTATCAGGTACTCGGTGGCCAACCCATTCCGTTCACGCACAACAAAACCTTCGCTTACAAAACCGGCCTGTACTTCGGCGGCAGCTTCCCGGCTCCGCACAAAATCCGGGTCAAAATTGTGGATTGAGATGGCCTACCGAAAAGGCGGCCATCTCATAGGATTTCCACTTTATTAAGGGTTGTCTGATTAGCGGCCTTGACCAGGTAGTGTGCGAAAAAAGGTTAACTTTGGTAAAAACAAGAGGAACTATGGTGATCGAAATTAACAAAAACACCAACCCCGAAGTACTCCGGGAGTTGTTAAAACAAACACCCCGAAAAAACACCCTCCGTAAGTTTGTTGGCAAACTCAAGCGGGGACTTGATGGACTGGATTACCAAAAAGAAGCCCGCAATGACTGGGATTGATTTTCTGGCCGATACCAACTTCCTGATTTATTTGCTTGAGGGACGCCCTGAAACAGAACTCTTTGCTGACTTCTCGTTTGCAGTTTCGTTTGTTACCGAGATTGAGCTTTTGGGTAGAAAGGGCATTTCCGAAACAGAATTACAAGTCATTCAGGCATTACTCGATACCTGCTTCATTATTGAACTCCAACCGCCTATCAAGGAAAAAGCTATTTACCTCAAGCAACGCCATAAAATCAAGGTGCCCGATGCGTTGGTAGCCGCCACGGCTTACGAGTCAGGACTACCTTTGTTAACCGTCGATAAAGCATTCGCCACCTTGCCCGGTCTTGATTTGCTGCTTTTGACGCTTCAATAGTTCCCCTTTTCATTGGTTTATGTGAATGGAAAAAGCGTGGCCTACCTGGTTACAGTTTTTCGGCCTGGAAGTTCTACCAGGTGTTGAGTGGCCAAACCGTTCACGCACAACAAAACCTTCGCCTATAAAACCGGCCTGTACTTCGGCGGCAGCTTCCCGGCCCCGCATAAAATCCGGGTGAAGATTGTGGATTGAGGGCTACAATTTCAGCCATTGGTTCTCATCCCGAACGTCTATAAGTTGTGGCAACCTTTCCTGCCAGTGTTCATTCTCTTCGTATTGTGCCAACAACGTTTCCAGTTCCTCCAGCAACGTCAGAAAATGCGGTTTGTGTTTTATCTTCTCTTCGTCTGACGTGAAATAAAGCTGCGTCCCTGCCCCCATCGCCTGTCGAAGCACAATTTCCTGATCTTCAGGATAGGCTTTGGCCGATGATTGGAGGTCTTTGTAGCGGGTCTGTGCCATGACCATATCCCCCTGTCTGCCGTAGTAAGTCGTCAGGTTCATGGCCCCCTCCGCCTGCAGAAGTACGATCTCTTCGTTGTGGGGATAGGCTGCGGCCAGCGTTTGCAGGTCCACATATTGGGCTTCGGCCATGACCATATTCCCCTGTGTGCCGTAGTAAGTCGTCAGGTTATAGGCTCCCTTCGCCTGTGCAAGCACAATTTCCTGGTTTTCAGGATAGGCTTTAGCCAGTGATTGGAGGTCTTCGTAGCGGGTCTGTGCCATGACCATATTCCCCTGTGTGCCGTAGTAAGTCGTCAGGTTATAGGCTCCCTCCGCCTGTGCAAGCACAATTTCCTGGTTTTCAGGATAGGCCTTGGCCAGTGACTGGAGGTCTTTGTAGCGGGTCTGTGCCATGACCATATCCCCCTGTCTGCCGTAGTCAGTCGTCAGGTTATAGGCTCCCTTCGCCTGTGCAAGCACAATTTCCTGATTTTCAGGACAGGCCTTGGCCAGTGACTGGAGGTCTTCGTAGCGGGTCTGTGCCATGAGCATATTCCCCTGTGTGCCGTAGTAAGTCGTCAGGTTAACCCGCAGGTTTGCCCAATACAGCCAGGCCATTTCGGGTGCGCTGGCGAGCGGACGGCTGGTTTCGATATACTGCCGAACGGTGGGGTTGGGGAAATGGCTGAAATCGCTACCTGTTCGATAAATACTCCACCAGGTTTCTTCGGGGGTAAGGTTCCAGGCCAACTGCAACAGGGCCTGAACGGTTTCTTCGCCCGTAAAGTCATCGCGCAGTAGTTCCTCTATCCGTTTCAGCACGTAATATTCACCCACGAGGTCGGGTTGTAGTCCTTCATAGACGTTCTCTTCGGTACCGTTCGGGAGTTCCCGTTTCCGTATATCAGAAAGCCGCTCGTACAAACCGGCGTCGGGCCTGCGGTCGGGTAGGTAGGAAAAGGACTGGCTCAACAGTTCTTTTAGCCGCGACACAGACAGGCCGCGCGTCAGGGTAGTCAGTACCATTAGGTTTTTATGGCCTTCGCGGCACCGTTCGTCAGACCAGTTGGGGTGGGTTGCCCAAATCTGGGTTTCTTCCCGGTGCAGGAGGTTGTTGAGCAGGGCGTGTACATCCCAACGGCGAATGTCTTCGCCCCCGGCCATAGCCATGCCCGTAAGAAACGCAAAAAGGGGCCGCCCGTCGGGGTCAATGTCGGCCAGACTGCGGAGGGTTTCAGCCTGACTCAGTGTGACGGGCTTTTGTTGCTTGCGGTGAATTTCGGTTATGATTTGCCAGCGGTCGGCATCGGTAAATGCGGGGAGTTTGAGTACCTGCTCTGGCCTGCCCGGTACGTAACTACTCTCGGCTATATCGCGGTCGGCCAAAAACGAGTTCCACCAGTCGTCGCGGGTTTCGCGTTCCAGCAACAGCACCCGCACGGGCTGGGCCAACAGCCCATTCTGTGCGTTACGACTCAATTGCCCAATCATCTTTTGCGTTGCCCCGGCGTAGGCCGCTACGTAATCGACCACCAGCAGCGTAGGCGCGGCAGGTCGCCATTGGCTCCAGTCGAAGGTTGTCAGGTGATCGGTTTCCACAAAACCCACGTACCGATTCACGCAGCGGGCTTCCAGACAAAACTCCAGAGCCAGTCGGCTTTTGCCCATGCCCCCCGGCCCGGTTACCAGCCACCACAGCAGTCGGCGGGTTGGCTGGCCGTTCAAAAAATCCCACAACTGGTCAATTTCAGTGTCACGGCTGATAAAGCTCGTGTAGCGCAGACCATATTGGTAGCTAAACGAGGCATTCAGGTTCGTGTAATTGGTGTTCAGGCGCAGGCTGGGTTCAAGCCGACTATCTATTCGCGCTTTAAACTGGCCAAACTCACTGATATAAGCCTGAAAGTCGAGTTTCAGCGTCCTCAATACATCATAAATGCGTTGCTGCGCCTGGGCAATTTGCCGCAGTAAATCGGTATGCTCCTGTTGGTGCTTGCCAATATCATCCAGACTCTCGCTAACCTGTTGCAGCAACTCGTTGTTGTCCTGACTGGTCCGGGCGCCGTATTCGAGCAGGTGAATAAAGTAGGCGGTTTTAGCTTTGTCGTTGGTTTTAAATTCCTCGTTGATGAACCGCTGCGCCACCGGCTCGATGCGGTCAACCAGAAACGTAACGAGCCGTTCCGCCGTTGCGTCCGACAGGTCGGGTATCAGCACACCCGCATCAGCCGCGTTGGTGTCGTCGTCATCGGTCGGCAGGGCGTGTACTTTTCTCAGCAACTCCCGAAAGAACCCGGCCCGGTCCAGCACGTAGCCGTCAACCTGCGCGTCGGCATTGATTTCGTTATTCAGATGATGCGCCAGCGATTGGAAAAAGAAACCAATCTGTTGCTGCTCATGGGCAGGCAGTTGTTTCTCTTTGAGAAATGTGGTTCCCAGCTCATGCAGCGCGTTGGATATTCCCTCGCGCAAGGCTTCTTGCAAATTGTGATTGATACCGAAGTTGGTGTGACTCCGAAAATCTTTGTAATAGTCGCCCAGTTTGCCGGACGCAATACTGCTGATGACTCCGCAAGCCGCGTCCAGGTTGGCCACGCCAACCCCGGCAGTTGCCAGAGCGTTTACCAGTTCAGGGTTGCTGGTCAGGTGACTCGTTAGCGTTGATATACCCAGCCAGATACCAAATTTACCGAGGGCGGGCATACTTTTTTTGAGCGCAGGAGGCAGGGCCATAAACAATCAGGTGTGGTTACTCAGCATGATGAAACTTGAAACCAAGAAAAAGGCTGGAAATTTGTAGCGACCAAGCAACAAAAAACCAGCCCTGCAATGACTGCTCATTACTCCTCAAAAGTAGCCAAAAT
>JACMPG010000047.1 GCA_014377625.1 Spirosoma sp. | reverse complement strand
CGTTTGCAAAACAGTCCTGCGTAGGGTAATATTACGGTTAGAAACTCGCTGGGAAGCTGGGGCATATAGACCTAAGTTTGGCGACCCAAATCTACATATCAAAGCCCTAGCGGGCTTCTTTCAAAAGGCTAAAGTCAAGCTGATAAGCCGTTTATTAATTAATAATCAATCGGTTTTGCTGACAGCCCAGACAAACCGATCAGTGGTTGAAGTATGCGCCAAGCCTTTTCTAAAGCCTCTACTGACTACTGGGCAAGTGAGCAAAACCAGCCTGTCCGGCTCTGAAAAGGCTACTTATCCTGACCTGCTACCTACCAAGGAAATAGCAGCACAACCCGGCCACGCGGTATTGACTACATTCTATCAATTTTCACGTTCTTGGGAAAAGTATGAAGAGCCAATATTTGATTACATAATTGTGGAAGAGGCAAGTCAGGCATTCATGACCACGTTAGCAGGTGCCCTAAAACTGGGCCAATACGTTGTCGTTGTAGGTGATCCTTTTCAGCTTGAACCAATCATTAGATACAGCAAAGCATTTGAGCGGTTCAGGGGCATAGAACATCTGGTAAACGGGCTAAAAACACTGTGTTCGATGCCAAACATTCCATACTATCGAAAAGTAGAGACGCGCCGACTTATGGATCGATCAACGCGCTACACCAACCTCTTCTATCAAAATACAATACGCTCCCTGGCATTGAATAAGAGCCTGGCAGCAGATAAAGAGCGACTCGGTATTGAGTGGCAGGACGCTATAGCTGATGAGGGCGGCCCTGTTCTTTGTACCTACGGCGGTCAAACTACGGGGAAGCAGTTACCTGCCAAAGCAATGCAATTCGTAATAAATTTGCTGAGTGCCTTGTTGACCAAACTGGACAAGCAGGAAGTTGCTGTACTGGTACCGTTCAGAGAAACGTTGTCGCAGTGTCAACGTGAGCTGAAGCCGCGTTTTACTGATAAGTCGCTACTAATTGAGACGGTTGACCGGGTACAGGGTTTAGACGTGGACTATTGCTTGTATGTACTCCCTGATGCTTCTTACTCTCATGCGTTGAACCAGAATCGTTTTAACGTAGCAACAAGTCGCGCTCGCAAAGCCACATTTATCATCGCTCATCATCAGATTATCAGAATAGGAACGGCTAATCCTGCTGTAATGAATTATTTGACTGCTGCTGCGGGAGAGTACCAAATTGATATTTCTTAGACTCTATGCTCCCCCTTCATCAGGCGTTTGAAGTTCGCGAATCCATTCTGGCCTACCTGCGGGCTACGTTCGGGTTTCGGGAACAGGCCGTTAACGACGCCTTCGACCAGTTTCTGCTCGACCCCGATCAGGGTATTCTCAAAGGGCCGTTTGTCTCCATCCGGCTGCCGTTTGTGCGGGCCACCGATGCCGACGCCATGCCGCTCACCATCCGCCCCCCGTTTCCCCCCTTCGATCATCAGGTGCGGGCATTCGGGCGGCTCACAACGCAGAACGGCCACGACCCGCAGCCCACGCTGCTCACCACCGGTACCGGCTCGGGCAAAACCGAATCGTTTCTGTACCCCATTCTGGACTACTGCTACCAGCACCGGCACCGGCGCGGCATTAAAGCCATTATCCTGTACCCCATGAACGCCCTGGCCACCGATCAGGCCGGGCGCGTGGCCGAGATCATCCATACCGACGACCGCCTGCGCGGTCAGCTCACGGCGGGGCTGTTCATTGGCCTTGGCACGAGCAAAAAGGAGTACTCGCCCCTGATGCAGTCCGACCGCATCATCGAAAACCGGCAGACCATCATCGACAGCCCGCCCGACATCCTGCTCACCAATTTCAAGATGCTGGACCAGGCCCTGATGCGCGACAAACTGGCTCCGCTCTGGTACTACAATGAGCAGGACCCCGGTCTGCTCCGGTTTCTGGTTCTGGACGAGCTGCACACCTACGACGGGGCGCAGGGTAGCGACGTGGCCAACCTGATTCGGCGGCTCCGGCTCCGGCTGAACGTACCGGCGGGCGGGCTGTGTCCGGTAGGTACGTCGGCCACGCTGGGGTCCGGCTCCGACGCCCTCCAGCAGCTTTGCCACTACGCCGGTACGCTCTTCGGCACCGCCTTCGACCCCGACACCAGCGTCCTGACCGAAAAGCGGCTCACGCTCGATGGTTTCTTTGGCAAGTCGCGGGCTGAACTGGATGGGTTTCTGCCCCGCCCCAATGTACTGGCCGACAGTCAGTTCCAACTCACTGATACGCCCGACGCTTACCTTCGGCGGCAGCAAACCCTCTGGCAGCTACCCGCCACCCCAACCCCCGCCGGGCTGAGCCACGAACTGCTCCGGCTCCGGGTGGTCTATGACCTGCTGGCCGTATGCGGCACCGGCCAGCCCGCCCTGAACGACGTCCTGACCCAACTGGCCGACCGGAATCCCGACCTGGCCGCGCTCAGCACTACCCACCGCGAGGGCATTGTGCTATCGTTGCTGACGCTGCTGAGCGCGGCCCGCCTGCCCGATGCCGACCGCTTCCCGCTGGTCTATGTGCAGGTGCAGCTTTGGGTGCGGGCGTTGAGCAGCGTCCTGCGCGAGCTAAGCACCCAGCCCCGGTTCCGGTGGGCCAGTACCCCCGCTGGTCCCGGCGAGCCGATGGCCCTGCCGCCTTGGTTTTGCCGCGAGTGCGGGGCCAGTGGCTGGCTGGCCGTGAAGCACGACAACAAGAACCGCTTTGAACAGGACCCCTCCGACGTCTATGAGAAGTTTATCACCGGCCGCACCAGCAAGCACCTCTACGTCGTAAACACCAACACCGACGATCACCAACCCGTTGACGAGTACCAGCCCACGGACCTCCTCCAGCGGTGGGTGAGTGGAGAGAGCCTGGAGTTTTTCAGCGAAGCCGCTCCCGACCGGGTCGATCTGCTGGCGGTCAAGAAGATAGACAGCCGGGGCCGGTTTGAGTCGGTCTGCCCCGAGTGCGGCAACCGCCACACGCTGGCCCTGCTCGGTACCGGGGTAGCCACCCTCTCGTCGGTAACGGTAAGCCAGGTGCTCTCCACCGACCTTGATAACCAGGCCGATCAGGCACGGAAGGTGCTGGCCTTTACCAACAGCGTGCAGGATGCCGCGCACCAGGCCGGTTTTCTGGAAGCCCGAAATTACCGGTTTACCTTCCGAACATCGCTGCAGCGGATCATCAACGACATCCCCACCACCGACAACGGCCCGGCCACCAGCACTCTGACCGACCTGGCCACGCGGTTCCGGGCGTTCTGGCAGCACCAGGCCGACCCCACCGGGCAACAACCCCTGGCCGCGTACTACTACCGGTTCTTCCCGACCGATTACCTCGGTCGCGCCCGGCTGGACGATTATAAACTACCGGGCAAGCAGGGCTACCAGCCCGGTTTCGCCCGCGAATTCAACCACCGCGTCGATTGGGAGGTTGCGGCTGAGTTCGGCTACAACGCGCTCATTGGCCGCACCCTCGAAAAAACCGGTTCGGCAGGTGCCGCCTTCCCCGAAGACCGTATTGCGGAGGTTGCCGACGCGCTCAGGCCCTGGCTGGTCGCCAACCAGATGGACAGTATAGAGCCGGATTCCCTGCGCCGGTTTATCAATCTGCTCCTGCACCGAAGCCGCACACGGGGTGGTATTGCGCATCCCTATTTAGACAAATACCGGCACCAGAAATTCGAGTTGTTCGACTTGAACTGGCGCAAAGACGGGCGGCATTTTCTGAACCCGTATTTCGGACGTAATACCCGGCGGGTGCGGCTGCTGACAGCTCAGCCCGGTACCGCCGATGGGCTGGACAGCACGTTCTCGGTTCGGGGTGCCAATTTCTTTCACGCGTATTTCAGGAAGACCTTTCTGATGGCCCCGAATCACGCCGATGCCATCAACGAATTTTACGCGCAGCTACTCGCCCAGCTAACCACAGCCGGGCTGCTGGATGCCGTGCAGGCTACCGACAAAGCCCACACCGTTAGCCATGCCCTGCTGCCCGACGCCCTGCGTATTGGCAAAGCCGTGCAGCGGCACCAGTGCAATCGCTGCGGCCACATTCTCACCACCCACGCATCAGACCTGCTTGCCGACGGAGGCCGCTGCCTGACGTTTCGGTGTACGGGTCAGTACGCGCCAGTGGCCGTGTCGTCGGCGCTGGACTACTACCGGGCCGTGTACAACCGGCAGCGGTCGCCCCGGATTCACGCCACCGAGCATACCGGCCTCTTGGACCGCCCCAAACGCGAAGCCATCGAGATTAGCTTCCGGCAGCGGCCCCGGTTCGATTCGTATAACGCGCTGGTAGCCACCTCAACCCTGGAAATGGGTATCGACATCGGTACGCTCAACGTAGTGCTGAACCACAACACCGCGCCCCGACCCGGCAATTTCCTGCAACGGATTGGCCGGGCGGGTCGGCAGTCAGGGTCGGCACTGGTAGTCAATTTCGCGCCGAATAAATCCCATGATCTGTTCTACTTTGCCCAGCCCGACCAGATGATGACCGGTGAGGTAACGACGCCGGGTTGCTTTCTGGAAGCGGGGGCTATTCTAAAGCGGCACTTCATGGCCTTTTGCCTGGATTCCTGGACAGCCACCGACCCACAGCAGCACCGGATACCGTCATTGTTGATGCTACTGCAGTTGGGCAGTGCGAACCTGACGGCGGCTGACTTCTGGCCCAACCGGGTTGTCAGCTACGTTAAAGCCCACGAAACGGTTCTGTTCGACCGCTTCACCACCGCCTATCAGCCTGACCTGAGCGCAGCCACTCTGACCGAACTCCAGAACTGGCTCCTGACCGACTCCCTGTACGAGGAGTTCAGAACGGTGTTTCGGCGGTTGCAGACCGAGATGCGGACGCTGCGGCAGAAACGGCGCGACGTGGTCAGCTACATCAAAGCCAAGCAACTGGGTCTGCAGGATGAGGAGCGTAAACTGCTCGATGCCGAAGTGCGGCAGTTGTACCGGCAGTATCGGAGTCTGGAAAAACGGAACCTGCTCGAACACCTCACAAACGTGGGCGTACTGCCCAACTACGCCTTTCCCGAAACGGGCGTGACCCTCAACGCCCGCGTACTGGGGGCCACCTCTGCCGAAAGCGGTAAACCCCCCATTGACTATGACCTCTCGCTGGTGCGCCCCGCCCGGCAGGCCCTGCGCGAGCTGGCCCCCGGTAGTCATTTTCACACCCAAGGCTACCGGCTGCCCATCAGCGGGCTGCTGACCTTCGACTGGGGTGACCCCACCATCCGTGCCCAAAAGCGGTTCTGCTCCGTCTGTGACCACCTCGCCGACGACAACGGCCCGCCCCCTGGCCCCTGCCCCAAGTGCGGCCACCCCTCCTGGCAGGATGCTGCCAACGTACATACCGTTGTGACCCTGACGGGGGCCCGCTCGTCGGTGCGCCAAAGCGAGGCCACCCTCCAGGACCGGAGTGACGAACGCGATGCCGATATCTACCGCATCTCACGCCATTTCCATTTTCCTGCCGAGGGCGTTCGCGGTTCGTTTGCTATGCGCCAGATTCCGTTTGGTATCGAGTTTGTGCGGCACGTTCGCCTGACGGAGCTGAACCTGGGGTGGCAGGGCGTCATCGACGCGCGTCATCTGACCATCAACAGTCAGGAAAAAATTCCGGTACATGGGTTTATCACCTGTCGGCACTGCGGCAAATCGACCTCGCACGACATGAACCTGCCCGACTACACCTGGCATTATCCGTACTGCGCCCACCGACAGGCCAGCTACGCCGGGCAGTCCGATGCCGTTTTCGACGAAGTCTATCTGAGCCGCCAGCTCCCCACCGAAGCCCTCAAGATTCTGCTGCCGGTGCAGGAAGTGAACAGCGCGGCCACGCTGGCCATTTTCCGGGCGGGGCTGCAACTGGGTCTGAATCGGTACTATCAGGGCAAACCCGATCACCTCGAACTGGCCGAGTACCTCGAATATAATCCTAAAACGGCCCGCCAGGACCACTATCTCGTGCTGTTCGATACCATTCCGGGCGGCACGGGCTACTTAGAAAAACTGTTTCATCCGGATGCATTCATGACCGTACTGTCCCTGGCCTACGAGACCATCCGCGACTGTACATGCCAACACGAGGGGCACGATGGCTGCTACAAATGCCTGTACGCCTACGGCAACCAGTTTAACCGGGCCGACCTCAGCCGGGCGCAGGCCGAGCAGTTTTTTGGTCGCATCGTGAACGGACAGGAAACCTGGGACCAGCTGACGGGCAGCCTGTCGGCGATTAGCGCGACAGGGCAGATCGAGGAGTCGGAACTGGAAGCCCGCTTTGTTGGCTCGCTGCGTAAACGACTGCCTTCCGACCGCTTTGAGTCGGTCAATCAGGACGGTGTAGTGTGTTATCGGTTCACGCTGCAAACCGGCACCGACCGCTATGACTATTTCATACGTCCACAGGTGGAACTTGGCCCGGCGCAGGGCGTATCCATCCTAACCCGCACCGATTTTTTGCTGACCTGCACTCAGGCCATGCAGAACGGCATTGTGCTGTCTGATCAGGAGCGGCTCGCTATTCCACGGTTGGCGGTTTATCTGGATGGCTACCAGTTTCACGCGTCGGCGCAGCATCAGCGGTTTGGTATGGACGTGGCCCGGCGTAACGCCCTCTTGCAGTCTGGTCAGTACCGGGTATGGACGCTGACGTGGCAGGATCTGGAGCGGTTCGATGCGGGGCTGGCCCCGCCGGGTGTGGACGGTCAGGCCACTTTACCCTCGGCCACGCAGGACGAACTGGCCGGGCGACTCAAAGAGCCGGGGTATAAGGAAACGACCGATAAACTGATAAAACTTCCCGTTGCCAGGAATTACCAACCCCTTTGGGAAGCCCATAATAACATGGAACGACTGCTATGCTGGCTGGGAAACCCCGTTGATACGCTCTCCCAGCGGGCATCCTGGGCGTTTCTGCTGGCCTGTTACCAACCGACGTTGTTCTACCCGTCGTTCGATACCCCCACGGCCAGGCGGGTGGCTACCTTTGCCGAAGAACCGGGTCAGCAACGCTATATCACCAGCCCGACGCAACTGGTGGAGGCCTACGTGCTCGCGCAGCCCTGGCCCGACAATGAGTTGTTTCAAAGCCGGATACTGGTAAACCTCAGCCAGAAACCCATGCTGGCCGGTCTACGCGAGACGCCCCCGCCCGGCGACCTCGACCGCGCCGACTGGCAGGCATACTGGTGGCTGCATAACCTGACGCAGTTTGGCGAGCCAACCGCCCCGGTCCCCACGCCTGACGCTGCCGCGTCCGATACCGGTGAGGATGTTCTCACCTACTATGATAAGCCGTACCACAACCTGGTACAAACCCTGATGGCTGCCAGTGTCTCCTTCGGGGAAGAAGGTAGCTACCTTTTGCTGGGCGAACTGGGCGAGCAACTCGCCGAAGCCGTGCTGGGCTTTACCGACGCCTGGATTGTCGTTGATCCGCTGGGTGAAACCGATAAAAAAGCGTTTCTTGACGCAGGGTACCGAGTCGAAACCTTGGCTACTTTTTCTCCTGACCTCGTCCTACCCATTAATCCAGCCTAATTATGACACTACTACTTTACGACAAATTCTGGGATTCGTTCATGCGGTTGCCAAAGGGCATTCAACAGAAAGTAGTCGACTTTCAGCAAAAGCTACGGCATGACTCCAAATCGGTAGCCATTCATCTTGAACCCATTCATACGTTTATCGACGCACAGCTTCGCACGGCCCGTGTCGACCAGAAATACCGGGCCATCGTGGCCGTTCCTAATGCGGGTGATGTATTTTACCTGCTATGGGTCGATAACCACGACGAGGCTATGGACTGGGCCAGAAACAAAACGTTTCACTGGAACGAGCAAACCCAGGCGGCTCAGATTTTTGATGCCGTAACGTCCGACGCGCTGATTCCGTTGGAGTCGTCCCCTTCTTTCCTGTCTGACGATCGGCTCTACGCAGCCCTGTCCGATGCCCAGTTGCTGGCTATTGGAGTACCGGGGGTTCTGCTGCCATCAGTACGTGATATTGTCGACTTGAACCAGCTCGATCAGATGGAACGCTTCCTGCCTGCCGACGCGTTCGAAAATCTGTTTTATGTTGCCGAAGGAGCCGACATTGACCGGTTAATGCAGGAGGTATCCGAGGGCCGGATAGCAGATGAACAGGCTGAGATAATCAATAGTCCCAATAACCAGCGTCATTTTATTGAACTAACTGACGACGATCTGTTCAATCAGGCCCTGACGGGTGAGTTCAGTAAGTGGCAATTTTACCTTCATCCATCGCAGCGAAAGTTGGTTGAAGGGCAGTTCAACGGCTCCGTAAAGGTGAGTGGTGGCGCGGGTACAGGTAAAACTGTGGCGGCCATCCACCGGCTCAAATACCTGATTACAAATAACAACCCTGACCGCCCCGTACTCTTCACGACCTTTACCCGCTCGCTGACTGAGAATCTGGACCGGCTTATTGCTGACCTCGGCGTACCACCGTCGCGCTATACCGTTCGCAACATCGACGCGCTCATGCTTGACCTGGCCCGGCAACATAATCTGTACGCTCCCGAGGATAAACTCGCCAACTGGCCCGGTAGCCGCACCACACTTGACTTGTGGGAGACGTTTCTGGAGAGCGAGTTAACCGAGTACGATGCCGATTTCCTCAACGCCGAATATGAGCAGGTAGTACTGGCGAATGGTATAGACACGGCCCCGACCTACTACGCCGTGTCGCGGGCGGGACGTAGTAGGCCGCTTACCCGTAAACAGCGCATGGAAGTATGGCGTCTTTTAGATAAGTTTGGGCAGTACATGAACGCCGAACGCTACGTTCACCGAGACGCGCTTTTCAACGCCGTGACCCGCACCGTTAGTCAGCTTCCTATCCGCCCGTACAGCCACGTCATTGCCGACGAACTCCAGGATTTAGCCAATGTTGAGCTTCGGTTTCTGCGTGCCCTGACGGAAGAAGGGCCCAACGATTTGTTTTTGGTTGGCGATCCGCTGCAACGTATCTATGCCCGGAAAGTCAACTTCACGCAGGCAGGTATCAACATCCGGGGAGTTCGCAGCCGCAGGCTGCGCATCAACTACCGTACCACCGAGGAAATCAGGCGATTTGCAGTATCGGTTATCGATCAGAGTGGGTTTGACGATTTCGACGGGGGGAGCGAAGAGAAAGGCGGGTACCGGTCGCTATTTCATGGCCAACGGCCCAACTACACCCTTTTCACTACCAAAACGCAGGAACTAGCCTACGTGGAGGAGCAGGTCAGGCAACACCACGAACGCGGTGTTTCTTTCGCCGATATGGTTATAGCCAGCCGGACCAAGGAGGAGCTGAAGGGGGTCAAAACCATGTTGCACAATAGTCAGCTACCCTACACTGATTTGGGTAATCCGGGAAAGGCCAACGACCCGGCGGGAGTTCGGCTTTGTACGTTTCACAATGTAAAGGGGCTGGAGTTTAAGTCGGTCTTTCTCCTTGACATCAATCAGCGTACCCTACCGCTGCTACCGACGAAATTTCAAAACTGGGACCATGCTACACAAGCTGCCTATTTACAATCGGAACGCTCGCTACTGTACGTAGCCGCTACACGGGCAGTGCAGTGCGTTACTCTTACCGGTACCGGACAACCCTCAACTTGGCTACCCCAGATAGATTCATCTGTTGCGATCAATTAATGCATTTGAGTCGGGTTGTCCTTACCCCGTTTTGTGAGCCAATTTTGACTGGAGTTTAAGCCGCTTATCGGTACCCACCGGGATTGATAAATTTCGACGGATTTTTGCCTCTACCTTCAAGGAGGGCTTATAGTAATCGTTCAGGTAGACCTCCTTTCAACCGAAAACGCTGAACGATTAAACTGAACGGGTTTATTGAACGCAGAGAAGCTGATTTTCAGCCAACTCCCTACCACCCCGCTACCGTTCATTTAAACCTCCAAATGATTGCATTGTCCTCCAATGTATTAAACCCAGCCAAACCGTTCCATAAGCCGATCTTTCTGCTGGCGGGCAATGGGAATACTTTTGCCGTTTGTCATCATCAGGTATGTTCCTTCGCCCTTGACTAACTTCTGTATGTGATCCAGGTTGACCATAAATTGCCGGTGAACACGTACAAAATCGCCTGCTTCAAGTACATCCTGAACATCACCAAGCGTTTTCGAGACCATATACATATCACCGTTATCAAGATAGAATCGGGTGTAGTTATTATCTGCTTCACAATAAATAATCTGTTTTGTGTTGATAAAGGCCATTCCACTAGCATGAGGAAGTGCAATGCGGCTAGGATTGATTCGGGCGTTAGCGATACCAACTGGATAGTTTTGTCGCATCAGTTCCAACTGCTGAGCGTTGATAAGCGATGTGTTTTCCGCCCGTCGAACAGTAGCAATCAGGTCAACACTATCAATGGGTTTGAGCAGGTAGTCCAGCGCACTGAACCGAAACGCGCGCACCGCATACTGATCGTAGGCCGTTACGAAGACAATATGGAATGTAATTTCACCAACTTGTTCCAACAACTGGAAGCCGTTCATAAACGGCATTTCAATATCTAAAAACACTAAGGCTGGCTTTAATTCCCGAATTGCCTGTAAGCCCTCGACACTATCGCTAAATTGCCCAACTAGCTCAACTTGTGGACAATGTCGACCTAGTTGCAACGCCAGCATCCGGACATTATCAGTTTCGTCATCAATGATTAAAGCTTTCATTAGTTATACCGGTATATCCAGAATTACTTTTGTTCCACATGGCTCCCCAAAACTGTCTACCAAATCCACAACCTGAGCCTTTGTCTGGATGTTATATAACTGATTAATAATTCGAATCCGATCCGCTGTTATTTGCATACCAAATGACTTATGCATACCCGCGGACTTGCTTTTAAGTTCAGATGCCCGATCCCTACCCACTCCGTCATCGGTAATTTCGATATGTAATAGGTTTTCCCGGGGCTGACTAACGTCCACCGTTACTTTACCGCCCGTCTTCTTGTGCATCAATCCGTGCCAGATCGCGTTTTCTACATAGGGCTGTAATAGCAGGGGCGGAATGCAGATAAACCGCTGATCAATCCTTGGTGCTATGCTGATGCTAAACTGCACTTTCTGTTTAAAGCGCATGGCTTCCAGCTCAATGTAGAGCTGCAGAGCCTCCAATTCATTCTTAAGAGGTACCAGTTCAGAGCGGGAGTTTTCCAGAACCAATCGAATTAGGCGTGAAAATTTAGTTAAATAATGAGAGGCTTTATCCGCGTCATTCTCCAGGGTATAAAACTTGATCGAATTTAGGCAGTTGAAAATGAAATGAGGATTCATTTGAGCCCGTAATGCCGTCATTTCTGTATCGGCCAGCTTCTGTTCAAAATCTGTTTCGAGTTGGCGGATGTGCTGGGCTTCGAGCAGTCGACTTTGGGCTTCAATTTCCGCTGACCGCTCGGCTATCTGGGCTTCCAGATCCTGCGCATACCGTTCCTGTATCCTGCGATTTTCCAATTCCGTAAGCCGCCCACGATAAGCCAATGCCAAAGCAAAACAAAACGCTTCGATCGATAGCCCCAGTGCCATCAAAAAAGGGACAAAATGCGCAAACCGCTGGAGAAAAAGCGGTAAATACTCTGGTTTTGGATTAATCAAGATTGGAATTAAAGTAAGACTAAACAAACTAAACATGCCTATCAGTAAATAGGCTCGAATAGGCGATTTGCTTCGAAATACAATCCATATCAGGATTAACGTAGTCAAACCTGCCGGAACAATGCCATAGAGATAGATGGTATTGTCGATAATCATGGGCTGACCTACGAACGATTCTATGATAGCCATCCCTTCTTGCAAAACCAATAGACAGAGTAGAGCCTTGAGGAGCCAATGGAGCGTAGGAGCCACTAAGCGTACATCCAATACACTGATAATGAATAGTCCATAAAAAGTAGTAATCAGGCTGGGATGAAGCGGTCCAGGGAAATAGAGATTTAAAATAGGATAATAAGGGGTAAGCCAACCAAGTCCAAAGCGCATATCCATACCGTGAAAAACAGCTAGGCATGAACAAGCAGTATAAAAAACGTAGTACAGAAAAGCACTATCCCGAGTGAGCAGAAAAGAGTACAGGGCGTAAAGGTTCATAAACAACAGAGAGCCCAGAAGCAGGCTCATGACTACTACCAGCGGATAGTCAGCAGCAAGACCCTCATAATTATTTTCGAGGCTAGCCTGCGGGGAGTAAAGATTGCATAGAATGGGCGTGGCACTCAGCACATAATCAATCACCCGAACGTAGTACGTTTGCTGGCTCAGCGGAGGAATAACAAGCTGTGTTTTAAACCGAAATTGGCCCCGCCGTTGCCCCTGTCCACTAATCCCAATTGAACTACGAATGCCTCCCCGATTGATAGGCTGTTCTCCGGCATAGGTTAAGATATCCATATGCGCCCACACATCATAAAACAGCCGCAACGTATCAGTCGAGTGGCTGTTGCGAATGGTAAACCGCAGCCAGGTAACCATGATTGAACGGTCGGAAAATGAGGCCCTCTCGTTACGTTTTTCGGCAAAGGGCCTGAATTGTTGTTGACGAATCACCGACAAGGGCAATGTATCGCCCGAACAATCTTCATAAAACCCCGTGTATACGCCAATGTCCATCTGTGGATGAAGCAATTTACCCGGCAATACCAGCGAGCTTTCCTGTGCGAAGACAAAAGACCCATGCAGTAAAAGAAGAAGGAGAGGAAGCGATCGCATACTATTGTAATTGGCCAGCCAAGTTACTGAAAAACAGACCTATCCTTCACCTAGCTCAGGGTGAACGTGCTTCCCTTTTGAGGGATTGGTCTTTTTTTTGAGGGAATCTATAGGTATGCTGGCTTACAGGCTCCCCTCGTAAAACCGACTGCTCCCTCGAAATAAGCTACCATTCACCCTGCATTTTTTTAGGTTTACTAACCTGCCATCTATGTTTGAGGTAGTTAAGCGACGGTAGTATATTAGGTAGTACCCCGAATGGCAAAACCAGTACCAATGCAAGCCGTAACCTGCTTCCTTTCAACAACCAGACAATACCATTAGTAAGATGGAGCTGGTAGAAAGGGCTAATCGGAACGTAATTCATGAAGTATTTACAGCGATCAGGTTGAACTGTTAACTCTG
>JACMPG010000377.1 GCA_014377625.1 Spirosoma sp. | reverse complement strand
TAAAAGTGGCCACAAGTCGCTTATCGAGCGACTGATTCAGGTGGTTCTCAATGGGTTGGAGATACTGACGGGCTTTTTGGGTGATGAAGTCGGCAGCGGTTGCATTTACGGTTGCATTTTTTGCTGCGGTATGGTTATTTTGTTCTTGTGCCTGGCACATAGTAAGGCCTCCTTTCTGGCTTTGGTGTTGTGGTGATGCTCAAAGCTAAGAAAGGAGGCCCTTTTTTGTCAACCCCCTAAAATTCGGGATGACTCATGTTTTGGCTGGTCAGGCGGGTTTTGTAACACATTGGCGATGGCTGGTCTAAACGGTGTCACGAACCAAACTCTACCATGACAACCCTTCACTTAACCGCTTATCTGCTGTTGACCGCAACGGCTTTGTTCGCTACTACGCAACATCCAACGGATTTAGCCACTCAATCTATTGCCAACACTGATTCGGTAATTGGCCGGGTGGTTACTATCGTTAAAAGCAAGGCCCCTTGGTACGCGGCTGATTTTTTGGTAGACCGCGCTTTTCGGAAGGCTATTCCGACTTATAAAAAACTCGATGGCCTGCGGTTCAAGGCGTTTTCGAGCATCAAAACATCCAGCGGAAAGTTTGTTGGCGGCATTTACTTGTGGGATTCCGACGCGCAGGCCCGGCGTTGGTTCACGCCTGACTGGTTTGCCGACATAGAACGCAAACGCGGGCATAAGCCAACGGTCGACTATTTTCCACTTATAAACGCTCAATCGTTCGTGGCATCTGACAGTGACTATCGAAAGAGCGGGGGCGTAACAATCTTTATTCATGGCATTGATTCAGCCTTGACGCAACAATGCCTGACCAAACAACCGGGACTGTTACGGACGTATATTGTGGCCGAAGCAAATCAGCAGTCGGGCACGTTGCTGCTGTTTTCCACGGTGGGCTATGCCAACACATTTCTTGCCGAACACCCTGGTAGGCAAAGCGACTGGTTTGAAACGTCCGTACTGCTCGACAACACGCAAAATTCCGAACGCCCATGAGTGTCTTCAACCAGGCTGAATTATCTGATGCGCCCGACGAGACGCTGGTAGCCGAATCGGTAGCGGGCAATCGCCGGTCATTGGAGACGCTCCTGAAACGCCATCAAGATTACGTCTACAACGTGGCGTTGCGGCTGTTTCTCAATCCCGACGATGCGCTTGATACCACGCAGGAAGTGCTCATTAAAGTGGTCACGAGTTTGAAGACCTTCGGCGGGCGCAGTCAGTTTCGGACCTGGCTGTACCGGATTGTGGTTAACCATTTTCTGAACAGCCCGTCCCGCCAGTACGAACAGCAGTTTGAGCGAAATACAGATCTAACCGCAATTGCGCAACCGGAACCCGACCGAGACGCCAGCGAAACTGAAATCGAAGAAGTCAGAATCCTCTGCTCAACGGCTATGTTGCTCTGCCTGACCCGCGATCAGCGACTGCTGTACATCATCGGCGAAATTTTTGGTGCCGACCACGCGCTGGGAGCCGAACTGTTTGGTCTCACGCCGAGCAACTACCGCGTTCGGCTGCACCGTGCCAAAGCCGATTTGCTCAGCTACGTGTCGGGCAAGTGCGGCTTGGTCGATCCAAAAAATCCGTGTCGTTGCCCTAAGAAAGCGCGGCAAATGGTGCAACAGGGCATTGTCGACAAAGAACGGCTTCGTTTTAATCAGGGCTACTTACAGACCGTACGACAAGTAGTACAAACACAAAAAAACGCCGTCAGCGACGATATTCAACTTCGGATGAGCAATTTGTTTCGGGAAAGTCCGTATCAGATTCGGCAGGAACTCGACCAGGTGTTTCGTAATCTTCTGCCATAACCCTCCTTCGATATGGCTTTCACGAACCGATTTACGCAGCTAAAACAACAACTTGCCTTGCTGCCCGCCGATGCTCAGGCTACGGCACTAACCGCCACGCTCCAACGGATGATCCCCATTTTAGGAACGCTCGGCGTGACAGTTGACGAATACGAGCCGAGCCGCTGCCGGTTGCATTTGCCCAACAATATAAGCGTTCAGAACGGCTGGGGCGGTATTCAGGCGGGCGGCATCTACACCACCGCCGAGAGCGTAATGGCTTTGGTCGTCGGAGCCAATCTGCCCGACGACCGGCTTGTGGTGGCGAAAAGTGTCACTATTGACTACCTCCGCAAAGCTAAGGACGGCATAACGGCCACTGCACTACTCACGGATGAGCAGGCCACCCATGTACAACAAGCAGACAAAGGCGAACTGACCCTGGAAAGCTCCGTTACTGATGAGACAGGCGTAACGGTGAGCCGGTGCCGGGCGGTATGGGTATGGCATTCAATCTGACAATCGGCTTTCGGTTACTTTACTGCGCCAGAATTCGCGGCTCCACACGCGCCTGAACGGCCATTGGCGAGTTTTTAGGGATGCTGGCAAATAGGCGTGCGCCTGCTTGGGCGTTTGCCGGTAATAAACGTCGTCGTCAGTTAAGACGAGAGACTGGTAGGCATCGTAGGCTTTTACGGTCAGGTCGGCAAAGGGTAATTCGGGTTGCCAGTTGGGGTGTTTTGTCGCTAACTGATTTCTCAGCAACAGACCAACCGGAGCATTGCTGATTATGGCGGGTATTGGCCTGAATTTACCTTCCGACACGTTGAGCGCGTATTGCAGGTACTCCTTCAGCAAACGAGGCCCTTCATTGGCAACCTCATCGACTCGCAACTGATCGGGCCATATACTTGTGACGATATAAACCCGTTCTCTGGCTCGCGTTACGGCTACGTTCAGGCGGTTCTCGCCCCCCTGCTGGTTCAGGCTTCCAAATTGCATGGTAAGTTTTCCGCGTTCATCGGGTGCGTAGCCTACCGAAAAGATAATTACGTCGCGCTCGTCGCCCTGTACATTCTCAATATTTTTGACCAACAGGGCAGGTCGGTTTTCCGAATGATTGTCCGCATCGCGTTCTTCCAGTTTGTCCAAAATCAACTGTTGCTGCGGCTGGTTGAACGTAACGATACCAACGGAACGCCCCGGCAATTCGATGGCGATCTGATCGAGAAGCTGTAACACCGCATTGGCTTCAATGGGGTTCGTATTTTGCTGCCAAACGCCGGTAGCCTTCACGTACCGGATGGCTGGACTGTATTGATTGGCATCCGCGAAAAACGGTAATAGCTGGAGCCGATTCTGATAGAAACGCTGATTTGAGAACGTGATCAGATCAAGCGAGCGGCTGCGATAGTGTTCGGTTAGCGATACCTGTGGCAGAGACTGAGCCGCCAGTTCAAGTAGCGACTCTGCTTCGAGTTCGGCGGGCATATCCTCATCCGGCTCGGCTTCATCCAGGCGGGTTCGGTACAAATCGCTGGGGCGTAGCTGCTGGGTATCGCCCGTGATAACAACCTGCTTAGCCCGCGCCATAGCTGGAATCCCCTGCTCGGCAAAGCACTGCGACGCTTCATCGAAAATCACCAGATCGAACAAATCCTCTCGCAGGGGAAACACCGCCGATACCGTTTCGGGCGATGCCAGCCAGCACGGAACGAGTTTAAACACTTCATCGGCAAACGTGCTCATCAGCTTCCGCACGGGCCAGATACTTCGTTTTTTCGTGGTCTGATGCCACAGATCGCGGTAGGTCACGACATTGTTCAGTCGATTAACCGTCAGGTTCCGGTACGTCTGTTCGCGTAATTTGATTAGCAGAATTTCGCGACTGAGGCTCTGTTTTTGCTGGATGCTGTGCTGCAACTGCTGTTCTGTCTGCGCCATCCGCAACGACGATACCATACGTAACGACGGGTGTTGCTGCTCAATGTGGTCCAGCCAGGCCAGATACAGAGAATTCCGGAACGTGTCGGCCCAGACGTTGACGGGGGTTGTTTCTAACCGGCTTGTAATCAGCTTTTCTGTCTCCGAAAACCCGGCTTTCAGGCGGTCAGCGTCGAGAAGCAAGTCAAAATCGCGCCGGAGCGACTGCCGTAGTACTTCTGGTGCGGTAGCGTCGTCCCAAATTTGTTGAGTCTGTCGGTTCGTCAGGTATCGCTGGCTATCCGTCCGTTGTTGGTTTATCACCTGCGACAACGTCAGGAGTTCGTCAACCACCGCCCGGAACTGTTCGGTATGCTGCCAATAGGACGTGGGCAGTATATTCGGCAATATCAGTTCAGCCAGTTGATTCATTACGCTCCGCGCCTGCCAAGCGAGCCGCAAACTTTCGGGCGTGCCGGGCAATGGCAGGCCCAACAACAGCGGCCCCGCGTCGAACCGTAATCCTTCGAGTCGGATACGTTTATCCACCATCCGGGCCAGCGTTTGCAAATCAGTAGTGGTCATCAACAAGCTGTTGGCCTGCGCCACCGACCGGAGTTTGTCTTTACCGGCATTCGTCAGCAGCCACCAATTCCACCGCACCCAGGACGGACGGGCGTCAAGGGCATCGGTCAGTAGTTCGCGAAACGACCGCAACTCAGCCGTTGGTAGCGATGCTTCAGGGCCGGGCCGGGCAAGCGTTTCATCCCAGGCGTCGGCCAGTTCGGTCAGGCGTGTTTCGGGCTGGGTCAGTGCGGCATGGGTCGGCGTGTTGCGCAGTAACAGCACCAGTGGCCATAGTTGGGGCAGATCGGACCGGGTTACTATGGCGGTTAGCTTAGTCGTTTGCTCTTGCCAGCTTTGCAGGTCGGGCAGTGGACAGGAATGCCCCAGCCGGTCGGTAAGTAGCTGGTTGGCCCGGTCGCGCGTTTGCGCCCACTGCACAATGGTCTGGTCAACACGCGTCTGGTCGGCATTTGTAAAATCCGCAAACGACACCCGCTCCTCCCACGCATGGGTCAGGCCCAACTGATGCCGGTAAGCCGCCAGACTGCTTAGCCGCCGACTGAAGTCATCAACAGTTTCATCATAAAACTGTTGATAAACATCACCAACCGGGATCACTGGCGTGTCAGGATTGCTGCTCAGGTACAGTTCTTTCGCCGACAGGCCAAACGCTGTGGCATCAAACAGGGCATCTTTAAAGGTCTGGAGTTCAGCAACGGCATCGTCAATCTGACGGCATTCACGGTCGAAATCACGTTCCAGCAGGACCGTGTTCAGGCCATTATTTTGTTGACGATATACTTCGAGCTGGTCAATCTGCGCGGCAATCTGCGCGAATAAGGGCCGCCGGTCGTCCTGAAAATCGTGAACCAGCGCCAGAAACGACCCCATACCCACCTGGCGCAATCGCTCCTGTACAACGTCGAGCGCGGCCCGTTTCTGACACACCAGCAGCACCCGCTTGCCGGCAGCAGCAGCATCGGCCATCAGGTTGGCAATCAACTGCGACTTCCCCGTGCCTGGTGGCCCCTGCACCACCAAAGACTGCCCCGCCCTGACCGCCCGCAAAGCCGCTTCCTGCGAGGCATCCATCGGCAACGGAGTGTGGATATTTTTTTCGGGAAGAAAGGAGGTGGTAGAAGAAGGGGGGGAGGGAGGCCACGTTTCATACCTTTCTTCCACCACCTCCCCTTCTTCCCTCCCCATCAGCGCGTCATAGTCCGGTACGAGGTACGAACCCGCCTGTGGAAAAATACCGAGCACGGCTTCAGAATAGAGTTTTAGTTCGCCAGTACGTTCGAGTTGTCCCAGACTTTTGGCATTTTGTTTATCAAAATATTGAAGCTGATCGGTAAATAGGTCAGGATTGAAGTTGATTTCGAGGGGACCATCGCGAAGCCATTCATATAGCTGCGTTCGGAAAACCAGCGGATCGCGGTCGAAGTCATTCAGCGATTTTTCGGTTACGTCGTCGGGCAGTTTTATCTGATTGAACTGACCGTAGGCAAGTAAAAATGTTGGGTTTAGAAAAGCTACCTCGTCGCCCCGGCGCGTTAGTGTCCAGTGTTTACCGCGTTGCTGGATACTGCCTGGAAAGAACAGCAGCGGCCCATGCACCACAGTCCCGTCAATAAATTTACCCCGCACAAACGGCCATCCCACGTACAAATCTTCGGTACCGCGTTCTTCCTCGATAAACCGCGCCGTGCGGTCAATACGCCGAAGTTTACGGCTCACTTCATTGCTACGTTCAAGCCGGGCATCCAGCACGTCGCAGAGAGGAATCGAGGCTTTGCGGCCAATCAAATCCGAAATCAGGCTGAACGAAGGCTTGTTGAGCAGGAAATCGGCTTCATGCAGATCCAGAAACTGACTGACGGGCAGACTAGTCAGCACCAGCGAGCGGTTACGACTGCTGAGGTTGGTTAGCCGTCGACGAAACTGGCGGAGACTATTTGCACGGATCGAGATCATCACATACTAACCGGATCATCGGTTTTCTTCTCCGGGATAAGCCAGGATGCCAGCACGCTCATAGTCAGAATACCAACAATGATATAAAGCGAGTATGCGGGTTTAAAGCCGATATCTTTGAGCCAGGGTTCGGCCAGCATTTTCAGGCCGATAAACGTTAGCAGAACCGCCAGACCAACCTTTAGGAATCGGAATTGATCCATAATACTCGATAGGAAGAAGAACATGGACCGTAGTCCCATGATGGCAAACACGTTCGAGAAAAAGACGATATATGGGTCTTTCGTAATCGAGAAAATAGCCGGAATTGAGTCAACGGCAAAGATCAGATCCGTGAACGCCACTACGATAACAATGATGAACAGGGGCGTTACAAACAGTTTCTGGTCTAACTTTCGGCGGATAAAAAAATTGTCGGTTACGTTACGTTTGTACACGTTCAAATACTTGCTCGTGAACCGCACAACTGGGTGCTTACTGGGTTCAATTTTCTCGTCTTCGTCGTTCTGGAAAAACAACTGAACCCCGGTGTACACCAGAAATGCGCCGAAAATATAGATAATCCAGTGGAACTGTTCGAGCAGGGCTGCACCGAGGAAAATGAAGGCAAATCGCAGTACAATGGCTCCCAGAATACCCCAGACCAGAATCTTTTTGTAGTACCGTTCAGCTACCCCGAACGATTTGAAAATCAGAATGAAGACGAAGATATTATCTGCCGAAAGTGAATATTCTACCAGGTAGCCCGTGATATATTCAAGGGACATATTCTTCTGAAAGGCGGCCAGACTGACGGCAAAATCGCCGGGAATCAGCTGAACATGGGCAGCATACCGGTTTCGGACTTCCTCTAACCGGGCCATATCCGTGATACCGTGTACCAGATACCCGTAATTCCTAAGCAGAAAGTAGAAGCCGATAGACAGTACCACCCAGACGGCACTCCATGCAGCGGCTTCTTTAAAGTGAACAATGTGGCTCTTCTGGCGTGAAAACACGCCCAGATCCAATGACATAACGAGGAGTACGAACCCCGCAAACGCGGTAAAGAAGACAGTTTCGCTGGTAATCATAGATAATGAGTGCGGGCTTCCTTGTCAGCAGCCCGATCCTATGTGTTGATTTTCAGAACAAAATTAACGGCAATACACCAGATCCGGCAGACGTACCAATCAGATTCGGCACAATATTGGCATAGTGGCATATAGACCTTAGTTTTGACCTATGTTTAACAATAAAAAAGTGGTGGTAGTCATGCCCGCCTACCGGGCCGCCCTCACCCTTGAACGTACCTACCGCGAAATTCCGTTCGATCTGGTCGATGACGTAATTCTGGTTGACGATGCCAGTCCTGATAATACCGCCGAGGTAGCCCGGCAACTTGGCATTCGGCATGTAATCAGGCACGACCGCAACAAAGGTTACGGCGGCAATCAGAAAACCTGCTACGCCAAAGCCCTTTCGCTCAATGCCGACATCGTAATTATGCTTCATCCCGATTATCAGTACACCCCCCTGCTACTGCCCGCCATGATTACGATCATCGGCAACGGGCTGTATCCGGTGGTGTTTGGTTCGCGGATTTTGGGGAAAGGCGCGCTAAAAGGCGGCATGCCGATGTACAAATACATTGCCAACCGATTTCTGACTTTCACGCAGAATCTATTGATGAATCAGAAGCTGTCGGAATATCACACCGGTTACCGGGCCTTTTCGGGCGAGGTACTGCGGAATCTCAACTTCACCCACAACTCCGACGATTTCATTTTCGACAACGAAATGATTGCCCAGATTTTTTATAAGGGCTACGAAATTGGCGAAGTAACCTGCCCCACCAAGTACTTCGACGAGGCATCGTCCATCAACTTTCAGCGGTCATCCATTTACGGACTTGGGGTGCTAAGGACGTCATTCTATTACCTCTTTACGAAGCTTGGGCTAATGCGCTGGAACGTGCTGACGTAGCGTAATCGGGTTCGGCAGTAACGGCTTCCAGCACCATTGCTTCAAGGGTCAGACCCGGTCCAAATGCGCAGCTCAGGATATTGGCTGGGCGGTTATGTTGCTGCACATCTTCGGTCAGGTCGGGATTTTTGCGGGCGTTCCAAACCTCTTTCAGCACAAACAATACAGTTGCCGACGACATATTACCGTTTTGCCGCAGTACCTCATAAGCATACCGATTGTCGAACGGCGTAATGCCCAGCTGTCCCTCAATAACCTCCAGAATACGACGTCCACCGGGGTGCAGCGCGTAGTGGCCAATGTCGTCCAGTGTTAGTCCACACTGATCCAGTAATCGCTCCATCAGCGCGCCGATTCCCTGCTGAATAAACGTGGGCACTTCAGCCGTTAGGGTCATCTCGAACCCGAAATCGCTCACGTGCCACGCCATTGCATGTTTCCCTTCTGGCAGCAGATCGCAGTAGAACGACCGAAGCCGGAACGCCTGTTCGGGACGGGGTTTGCTTTGCACCAGTACAGCCGCCGAACCGTCGGCAAAGAGCGCGTTGGAAAGCAGGTGATCTGTTTCTGTTTTCTTCTGGAAGTGAATCGTGCAGAGTTCAATACACACCACCAGTACATTGGCGTCGGGTGTAGAACGCACAATAGCGTCGGCGGCTTTCAGACCGTTGAAGGCACCGTAGCAACCCATAAAGTTAATGGCCAGCCGCTGCGTCGTTCCGGGTAGTCCAAGAGCTTCTATAATCTCGATATCCGGCCCCGGCGCGTACAAACCCGTGCAACTTACCGTGACAACGTGCGTAATACTCTGGGGATCAAAATCCGGGTAGCTGGCGAAGCAATCCCGGATAGCCTTTAAAGCCAATGGTACGGCTTCCTGTCGGTACACGCCCATTCGTTGACTCACCGTTGGAAACGGCTCCATGCCGGGTGAGTTGGTATAAAATGTAAACTCTTCCTTTGGCCGCACATAATCAGCCAGCACTGAGTGCCGCCGGTCAATGCGGGTGTGTCGGTACAGGGCCATAAGCCGCCGGGTATCCCGTTCGTCGAGCTGTAGGACATCAGCCATAAACTCGGCGGCATTTTGCTGAGTCGAGGAGTAGGCAGGTACGGCCGTGCCAATACTATTTATATAGCCGTTAGTAAGATTTTGCATAGAATGGGATTGCCGGAATTGAATGATGGTACGTGGTGGGCAATATCTATCTCCTATAACTTTTCGTTTGTCCGAAAGTTCGCTGCCTGAATACTCCTATGAATAACCCACGATACCTATCAGGGCAGTTTTCGTAAAATCTACTCGCACCTTTACCGGAGTAGTAGTCTACTCTGGCGGGCATTAGCAATAATTTTAAGCGTTACATATATCCATAACTCGTTCGTTATCAGTTTTCGACAGTTCGCGACGCAACGAATAGCAAAAAAATTCAGGCCTGACTCTTGACAAACGCCTTAAATACCTTAATTTTGCATCCACAATTCGCCAACAGAGGTAAATTGTTCATTGCGAAAGTAGCTCAGCTGGTAGAGCGCGACCTTGCCAAGGTCGAGGTCGCGGGTTCGAACCCCGTCTTTCGCTCCGAGAAAAAAGCACCGAGTAACGGTGCTTTTTTCGTAAACGCCGGGATGGTGGAATCGGTAGACACGCCGGACTTAAAATCCTGTGGGCCACAAGCCCGTGCGGGTTCGACTCCCGCTCCTGGTACAAGGCCCTCTAAAAAGGGCAAATGACAGAGTAACAAACCCGCTGATCTTCAGCGGGTTTTGTGTTTTAAGACCTTTCTATTTTCTGTTGTTTTGCTGTTTTTTATTACCCATTTTCAGTAATCACTGCTATTTTTCTAAAGGAATCCGAAATTCATATAAAAGTGTACCGTTAGGCGATACAATATCAGCATATAGTTCGTTTTTGCTTACTCAAATAAGTTTTACCCCATTCGTCGCCCCTGTACCCAATATCCTGTTCCGTATTCATAAACTGCGTGAGTTTTGTGCATATTCACAAGCCGCCGTAGCCTGGCATCCTGGCATTACCCGGACGGCGTATAGTTGCCTTGAGAACAGAAAAACCCGGCTCAGAATCGAGCACACCAAGCAGATTGCCGCTTTCTACGGTCTCACTACCGCCCACCTTATGACCAAAGATTACTCCCCGATCATCCCGATCACAAATACAAAGGAGGGAGGGACAATTAGTGACGTATTGGTTAACAACTTTTAAGACGCACGAATCGTTAATTCAGTTGTAAATTGTGAGACTAATTCACGTTCAAAATTTCATGAAGAAACTCATTTTCAGTGCGTCGATCTGCCTGCTTTCGCTGGCTGTTTCGGCCCAGACTACACCGACTACCCAGCCCGATCAGCAGTGGTACCTGCGCGACAAAACTCCCACCACAGCAGGCATCGACGTAGAACGCACCTACCGCGAACTGCTCAACAATCGGAAACCTACCCCCGTTATCGTGGCTGTCATTGACGGAGGTATCGATACCACCCACGAAGACCTACGCCGGGTGCTTTGGATCAATCCTAAAGAGGTGGCTGGCAATGGTAAAGACGACGATAAAAACGGCTACGTTGATGACGTACACGGCTGGAACTTTATCGGTGGCAAAGATGGACGTAACATCAACTACGAAACGGCCGAAGTAACCCGACTGTATTCAAAACTGAAGCCCAAATACGACGGTAAGGCCGGGGTCGCGCTCGACCGGTCGGCGTTCAAAGGAGCCGAGCAGAAGGAGTTCGATCTGTACCAGAAAACGAAAGCCGAAGTCGAGAAAAACCAGAAGCAATACAAGGCACAGTACGAAGGTATTCAGCAGTTTGCCGGTCAGTTTACAGATGCGGTCACGGGGCTAAAAGGGACGCTGAACGTAACGAAGCTCGATACGACAACCCTGGCTATGGTGGCTGATACGGCGAAAAGCATGAGCGTGAAACGCCCGGCCATGGGTATTCTGAATATGCTCCGGCAGCAGAACGTGGGCGATGCTGACAATATGGTGGGCGAGTTTGCCAAATACATCGACCAGCTCAAAGCCCGCGCCGAATACCACTACAACCCCGATTTCGCTACCCGCGACATTGTGGGTGACGACCCCGAAAACACCAAAGACCATGACTACGGCAACGCCGACATCATGGGTCCTGACGCCAACCACGGTACCCACGTAGCGGGCATCATCGGGGCCGACCGGATAAACAATCTTGGCATCCGGGGTATTGCCGATGCGGTGCAGATCATGGGCGTGCGGGCCGTGCCGGATGGCGATGAGCGCGATAAAGACGTGGCCAACGCCATTCGCTACGCCGTTGACAACGGAGCACAGATTATCAACATGAGTTTCGGCAAAGACTACTCGCCCCAGCGTGAAGCCGTTGAAGATGCCGAACGGTACGCCCTGACCAAAGGGGTTTTGCTGGTACATGCCGCCGGTAACGATGGGAAGGACATTGACACCGCTGCCAACTATCCCGACCCGCGCTTCATAGACGGGATGCTGATTCCGAACGTAATTACGGTGGGCGCGAGTGCCGAACCCAATACTGGCGATCTGATTGCCAGCTTCTCGAACTACGGTAAGAAAACCGTTGACGTGTTTGCGCCGGGCAAGGACATCTACTCGACCGTACCGGGCAGTAAGTACGAAAACAACAGCGGCACCAGCATGGCCTCGCCGGTTGTGGCGGGTGTAGCTGCCGTGCTGAAATCGTATTTCCCGAAGCTGACCTACGCCGACATCAAGCGCATCATCGTGCAGTCGGCCACGCCCTACACCACCAAAGTGCGCCGACCCGAATCGGAAGACACCGTCGATTTCTCGACCCTCTCCCAGCGCGGGGGCATCGCCAACCTCTACGACGCCGTAAAAATGGCGATGGCGATGGAGTCTGGTAAAGGAACCGGGATGAAGGGAAAGTGATACCTTCAATCAATACACAAAACCCGTCCCGGCAAGCCGGGACGGGTTTTTTTGTTTTTACGATCCGGTTTGCGGTGATGTTGCAGGAGATAATAGCTTCTCGATCAGTTCGTGAACCTTCGTGCAGGGGTTATGATTGGCGTAGTCGGTTTGACCGGCAAAGCTATCGGCTAAACTCTTTGCCCAAATAATAGCCTGTTCAACGTCGCCGTATTTTTGCAATAGCGTGAACATATCCGGGCTGTTTTTCTGGTACTTGTAAGGACGTTTTAGTTTGTTTGACAGCTCGCGTTCCAATAGTTCGGCGTATGCATCGCGGCTCATGCCGTTTTGAAAGAACTGAAAATGGAGCAGGTACCAGAGTTCGAAAGCTTCGTTTGTCCAGGCGCATTGTACACCATTGGCTTTTCCTTTGAAAATAGCATTGTTGAAATGCTCTTCGGGAAAACTGTCCCGGTCAAATACGGCCCAAACTTCGTCAATCGTGCGCCCTTGTTTTTCCAGCCTTGCTTTGGCACGTAGCGCATCGTCAATGACGGTGAGCGTATTATGACCGGTGCCTTCGACGGTCAAGTCAACGAGATCTATCACGCCGAGGAGCAGATTTCGCTTTAAGCCCTCAAAGTAGTTCGGCTCGGTTTTGGTGCCTTCGCAAACGATCAGGTAAAACCGGCGAAGGGGCCGGAAGTCTCGTTTACGCTCAGTTTCTGGTTGCCTAAACCAACTTTTGTTAGCGTCAGTGATCTTTATTTTTCGTGCCATGCCAGTGCGAGTTTCGCAAATCGCCGATGAACGGAATGGCCCCGTAGCGGCCCTGAATATAGTCCTTCTCATACGACCGGTCTTTCCGCACTTTGTCGCCATTCTCTTCCTGATACTCGACCAATGAGTACAGGCAAGTCGCACCGTATTGATCCTTCTCCGTGAAGTAAATCTGATCGCGCCGGAAACCGCCGTAGGTCAGCAGGTTAGTGTCATGCGTGGCAAAAATCAACTGCGCATTACTTGAGTTGAGCATTGGGTCATTGAAAAGCCGAATAATGGCCTGCGTCATCAGCGGATGCAGTTTAGCATCGAGTTCATCGATGATTAGAAGACCACCTCTATCTAAAGCAAGATATAATGGAGCAAGTAAATCGAAGAACTTATTTGTACCAGCAGATTCATTAGCTTTAAGGTTAAAAAATACGTCGCTTACGGGTTCATTTGATGGACCATATTTTTTATGTACAACCATCAAATCAGTAGTACGTTTTCCATCTAATAAATTAAAGAAAAGCTGTTGATCTTCTGGTGTATGGCCCAATAGATAAGTATCATCAATGTCTCCCTTCTGTAATTGTATACCAGAAATTCCTAGCGAGAAATGGGTAATTATTTCTGCCATCTTATCTCGAATAGGTGGAGAATCAAGTAGCTTAAATAACGTCTTTCTGAACCCACCATGATCTATTCCTGATATAGGCAGCCATCCATTGAACTCTTCTAATATGAGTTTCGCCGTTCCTCCGTTGAACTGGTCACAGACTGCCAAAAATAGTGCGTTATCACGCGTTTTATCTTCTAAACCTTTGCCTTCCTTAAAATCTTCCGACACATCAATGCCGTCATTATTTCTCAGAAATAGATATTTTTCTTGCTTCTTTCTCGACTCAAACAACCACTCTGTTTGTACTTTCTTTACATCGGCCTCAAAGCCATATCTGTAACGGATACCGTCCAATAAAAATAGGACCTCGAAATAGCTTGGAGCTAACTCCGTCTCTGTATTTAACAAAAACGGCTCAACAAATAACTCCGCATTTGAGGATTGTGCCACAGAAGTAGTTACGATACCCCGCATCACATACATCGCCCTCAGCACGTTCGATTTGCCGCTGGCGTTGGCTCCGTAAATGACGGCGCTGCGCAGGAGTTGGTACCGTCCGGCATCGATCAACTGGTCCTTGTGTTCGCTGATAGACGATGCATCCATCCGCAAGGTCTGCCGATCTTTGATGGACAGGAAATTGCCAACGCTAAATTCGATGAGCATTTTCGTAGGAGATTTTTAAGCGAATCCAGCCAAAAGTCAGCCACTTTTATTGGCACAATCAATAAAAGTGAGAAAAAATCTCAAAAAATACATTATTTCTTTATAAACCGTCCTGTTTGCTCACCGGAGCCGTCGGTTAAGCGCAGAATGTATGGACCGGGTGGCAGGCTGTTCGTGGGTAACTCGGCTTCGTGGTG
>JACMPG010000376.1 GCA_014377625.1 Spirosoma sp. | reverse complement strand
TCGGCTTTTGCCTTCTCAAAAATGGTTTTGAGCTGCTCCTGCCAGTCCGAACCACCCGATAAACCCGAACCGGAATTCGCACGCTTGTCAAACTCATTCTTGAGCCATTTACGCGACGCTTTGCCGGTTTGGGGGGCAGACAAATAACCAATGGTAAGACCGGTGAGGGTACCAATAATAAAATCGCGGCTGCTGGCCATAATCGTAGGGGTTTAAAGTTGGCTGAGTGAGGCACGACGCAGGCCCGTGCCGGCCTATTTCTAAAACCTTAACGCTGAAAATGGCGAAGAGGTTATAAACCCACTGGGTACACCAGTCAGATGACAACGTACCGGAACAACCTATTTGTTGACTCGTTTGCCCGTCCGAAATGTTCAGTACTGCTTTCCCATTCATACCTGTTTAGGGCTACGGCATCGTAATCCTAAAAACTTCATTCGTGCCTGATGGATCATCGTGTTTCTAAGCTACAACTTTTCCTTCGCTTCGGCTTTGAGCTGGACTTTATCAATCGGTACAACGCCGACGAATTCGCAGACGAGGCCACCGCCGAGGTTTGACAGGCCCGCAATGATGGCGGGTGGCTGGTGCAGAGCCACGCAGCAGGCGGCAATGCTGATGACGGTATCGCCCGCGCCCGATACGTCGGCAATCTGGCGGACGTGGGCGGGTATTTTCAACTTTTCGGTGTTATAGTCGATGAACGCCCCCCGCTCCGAGAGGGTAATGAGGGTGCCTTTCAGCTGTAATTTTTCTTTGAGCTGGTCAACAACGGCCTGAAATTCATTGGCATTATCCACGTCAAACTCGACCTTTAACCCTTCGCGAAGTTCTTTTAAGTTTGGCTTGAATAGGGTCGTGTTCTGGTAGGCGAGAAAGTTGCGCTTCTTGGGATCAACCACCGTCGGTATATTTCTCGCGTTGGCGAAGTCGGTGATCTCCGTGATGGCTTCGAAACTCAGTACGCCCTTATCGTAGTCCTCAAAAATCACGACGTGACAGGTTGGGATCAACGTTTTGGCTTTCTCGATCAATTGTGTCCGTTCATCGGTAGTGATGGGTTTATCGGTTTCGGTATCCACCCGGACCACGTGCTGCGCACTGGCAATAATCCGCTCTTTGATGGTTGTAATGCGCGAATCGGACCGGATCAGGCCGTCGTAGTTGAGACCCCGGTCGTGCAGTTCCTGTACAAGCTGATCTCCTGCCATATCGGTGCCGATAACCGAGCAGACGATGGCTTCGGCACCGAGGGCCTGTACGTTCAGCAGGACGTTACCCGCTCCGCCCAGTCGTCGTTCGCGCCGGTCAACGGTCACAACGGGTACGGGGGCTTCGGGCGAGATGCGTTCTACCCGGCCCCAGACGTAGGAATCGAGCATGACATCGCCAATAATCAGCACCCGCAAGCGGTCGAACTGATCAAAGAGTTCATCGATGGATAAGTCAAGTACAGGATTCATTGGTCAAAGAGCAAAGAGCGAAAGAGTGAATCGAAACGCCAAAGCGGAGCGATTGACTCCGTCGGTGAAACGAGTTGAATTAGTACCATCCGGTCAGCAAAGTTAATAACCAGTCAGGTTTCAAAAATAGAGCGATGACGGGAACCGTTAGTCCAACGGCCAGCCATACAGCTCTGCGGGGCAGTTTTTCGGCCTGATAGTCTCCGGATAGCGGTCTGAAAAAGAGGAGAAACGGAATTTTAAGGTAGTACACCAGCGAAATCAGCGCATTGAGCAGCCCCAGCGCAAATAAAGCCAGGAGCCAGGGTTTGCCCGTTTGACTATACGCATCGAACAGGGCCGAGAAAGACAGTAGCTTGGCCGTGAACCCTACCGTGGGTGGCAAACCCGTTAGCCCCAGCATGGTAATGGTCAGGGCCACCGACAGCAGCGGCTGTTTTGCACCCAGTCCGGCAAACTGGCCGATGGTTAGTTCATCACGCCCCTGACTGCGGGCGAGCAGGTCGATCAGAAAAAATGCGGCTAATGACATAAACAGGTACGTTCCGGCGTAAAACAAAACAGCCTCGAAACCCGCCTGATTCAGCGCAACAATCCCCACCAGCAGGAAACCGGCGTGGGCAATGGTGGAGTAGGCCAGCAACCGTTTGGCGTCGGTCTGGCGCAGGGCCGACAGGTTGCCGATGAACATACCGGCCAGAGCCAGTACGGCCAGCGGTATTTGCAGATCGCCCGCCGTAGCCCCGGTCAGGTTGCTGTTCTCCACGGGCAGGGCGGTAATGACGCGCATCAGCACCAGTACGGCAGCGGCTTTGGGCCCCACCGAAAAGAAGGCGGCTACCGGTACCGGTGCGGCCTGATAGGCGTCGGGCGTCCAGACATGGAACGGCACCCCGGATAGTTTAAAGAGTAGTCCGGCTCCGGTCAGCAGCACCACGATAGTGGCTGCGGTGGCATCCTGCCGGGCCAGTTCAACGCCAAAAACGTCGGCGGTGAGGTCAAGCGTGCCGGTCATTCCGTAGAGCAACGACATGCCGTAGAGCATAATGGCTGAACTGACCGCGCCAAAGATCAGGTACTTGATGCCCCCCTCCGACGCCCGGCGTGTACCGCTCAGGGCCGTGAGCAGATACGACGCAATGGATACCAGTTCGATGCTGACGTAAATGCTGAGTAGATTGACCGAAACCGTCATTAGAAATAGCCCCAGCGTCATAGCCACCAGCAGGGCGTACCAGGGTAGGGGCGCTCCGGTATCCAGAGTGCCCCTCAGGGAGAGGGACCGGGGGTGAGGGGAAGAGACGGCTAACGCATACGCCACTACCAGCAGCGCGGCCAACGCTATTACTACCTGTATAAACTGCGCCTGATGATCCATGAAGAGCAGCCGCCCAAACAGAAACCCCCGCCACGGCAGCAGTACCGCCCAGACCAGAGCTACCGCCAGTACAAACAGGGTTAGTCCGCCCAGCCAGTTCCACGCGTTGGCCCGGCGCAGCGTCAGCAACTCTGCCAGCAGCAGGGCGCAGAAACCCGCCATCAGCCACAGCACCGGTCCAAATCCGCCGAAGCTGTCGAGAATATCAAAAAGTTGATCGGATAGCGACAAAGGGGGAGTGGTTTTTTATCATACTGACGGAGGAAGCATCTCTTTGTAGCTATAATTTGAACCACAAAGAGATGCTTCCTCCGTCAGTATGATAAGCAATCGGAATGACAAAAAAAGGTTAAACTATACCGTCCTGTTGCGGGAGGCCTTCGTACGGACGCAGCTTAACGGGGGTATTTGTTTTGCGGAGCCGGATGTTCAGGAACTCGACCAGTAGGGAGAAAGCAATGGCAAAATAGAGATACCCCTTTGGCACGGTGCCTACTTCCTGATCGAAGATAACGACTTCGGACAGGTGTGCACCCTCGGCCACGAGCATAAACCCGATCATAATCAGGAATGCCAGCCCCAGCATCTGAATGGTGGGATGTTCATTGACAAACCGACCTACCGGCCCGGCAAAAAACATCATGACCAGCACCGATGCCACTACGGCAATCATCATAATTGGAACGTTACTGGTCAGGCCGATGGCCGTCAGGATGGAGTCGATTGAAAAGACAATGTTCGTGATGGCAATCTGCGTAACGACGCTGGAAATCGTGCTTTTCCCCTTGGTGGTACCGGCTTCCAGTTCGGATTCGTCCACGCCTTCGAGTTTGTGGTGAATCTCCGAGGTGGCTTTGTAGAGCAGAAACAGCCCGCCCGCAAACAGAATCAGGCTTTGACCCGTAAAGGCCGCTGTAAACCAACTCGCGTCGATATGCGTAAACGGCTTGCTCAGCGCGATAACGAACGAGATACCCAGCAGCAGAATGAGCCGGAAAACCATGGCCAGAATAAGCCCAATGTTACGGGCGCGGGCCTGATCGCCCGCGGCCAGTTTGTTGGCCGCAATGGAAATGAAGATAATATTGTCAATGCCGAGGACGATTTCGAGAAACGTCAGGGTCAGCAGACTAATGATAGATTCGGCGGTAAATAGTTCGGCCATAAACAATAAGAACAGGAAAGTTGTGCAAAACTACCGGCTGTAGGTTGGGTGTGCAACTGTTCCGTTTATGAATGAGCCAATGATCGGATAAAAGGCTGGTACGTATCCCTGCCGGAGCGAGCATGTTGTTGGGTAGATCGGTAAACATTTGCTACGGAATACAGATTCGGTGCGCTTACCGGCCCGTTTACAGCCGTTAACTCAATTCGCGGGACTGGTATCAATTCCTGTATGTACATTGAGAGCTATTCACACCACTCAATATGGTATCCTTTCAGGTCTTTCTGCACGTTGGCGGAAAAAAATATGAGGTTCTCTATTCCGACCTATTCATGGGCCGGGAGACCGACCCCCTGAACCGGCCCGCTTCGCCGGTTCAGGGGGGCAGCTTCACCATTGATCTCAATATGCCCCCCAGCGAGGACGCTACCCTTTTTGAGTGGATGTTTAGCCCCACAAAAATTCTTACGGGTAAACTCGTTCTCAAACACAGCGACTTTGATACGACGCTGAAAACCATCAAGTTTTATAATGCTTACTGCGTGGGCATGGGTATCCATTTCGATGGCACTACCAGTACATCGAGTTTCCGGCTGAGTCTGCGCGTCTCGCCGGAACAGATTGAGATAGGGGGTGTTTTCCACGATAACAACTGGCCGGAGCAAACGCCCATTTACGCCATGCCCGACCTGGTTGAAACACCACCACCGAGGGCGAAAAGTGAAGCGTTGCATACGCTGCTCGATGTAGTGGGCATGATTCCGGTCGTGGGCGAGCTTGCCGACGGAGCCAACGCCCTGCTCTATGCCGCAGAAGGTGATTATGCCAATGCTGCCCTGAGTGCGGCCTCGATGATTCCGTTGGCGGGTAATGCAATAGGCGCGGCAAAACTGGCCAGACGAGGGGCCGCGTTGGCCCAGAAAGCCAAAAAGCTCATTCCCCCCAAACTCATTAAGCAGTTAGATAAGGTTGCTTCGGCAGGCAAAGATTTATGCACTAAAGTAGGACACCCTATCGACGTAGCTACGGGGCTGTTATTTACCGAAGCTGTTGATTTCAGTCTACCCGGCCCCATTCCCTTCGTTTGGGAGCGTACCTGGTACTCGGCGTCGGATTACGATGGGCCGTTAGGATACGGCTGGCACCATACCTATGATTTGGGGCTGGCACTGGATTTGGAAACCGATACGGCTGTACTGCGCATGGCTGATGGAAGGCAGGTGGCCTTTGGACCACCCGCTTCGCCGGGTCAATCTGTGCTGGACCTGACCAGCGGCCTGTCGTTGCAGCGGCCTGCTAAGACTGCGGCAATGGCTGATGCCCCCGAACCCTGGCTGGTTTGGGATAAAAAGCAGGCTATCTGGTACGTTTTCGCACCCCCCTCGTCCAACGGGAAATACCAGCCCCTGCACACCATCGAAAACCAATCGGGTGACTATATCGGCTTTCGCTATGGGATAAACCAGCGGCTTGAGCAGATCACCGACTCGGCAGGACGGCTACTGACGGTCGATTATAACGAACGGGGACAACTGACGGGCTTCTATGGACCCAATCCTGATGACGCCGACGCCAATGCAAGGCAACAACTCATTGGCTATATCTATGACGAAGCGAATAACCTGATCGCCGTAACCGATGCGGAAGATCACCAGACAACGTTTGCCTACGCAGGTCATCAGTTGGTGCAGGAAACCAATGCCTTAGGATTCAGCTTTTACTTTGCCTACGAACCTATAAATCAGTCCGGCGACCTGCCTGCCCGCTGCATTCATACCTGGGGTGATGCGGGGGTTATCGACACAAAACTTGAGTACCTCAACCCGCATACAACGCTGGTTCGCGATAGCTACGACCAGCCGACGCGCTATGTGCATAAGAACGGAGTCGTTATCGAGCAAACCGATCCCTTAGGAAACATACAGCGATGGCTCTACAACGAAGCAAACCAGTTGCTGGCTCAAACAGATGAGCTGAATCAAACTACCCGCTTTGACTATGATAAAGTGGGTAACCTGCTCCGTACGCGATATGCCGACGGTACCAGCCAGCAAACCAGTTACAATAATGCTGACCAGCCGCTAACGTTCATTAATGAGCGGGGTAGTATCTGGCGATATGCCTATAACGAACAGGGGTTACTGATCAGGCAGACCGATCCGTTGGGTGCAGTTACGGCCTATACTTATAATGAACAGGGGCAGTTGACAGCCAGTACAAACGCCCTGAAACAGACCACAAACCTACGCTACGACGAACACGGTAACGTAGCCCACATTGTCTCGCCCGGACAGGAAAGTGCCAACGAGCAGATTCGCTCCCGTACTTACGATGCACTGGGACGACTGATTAAACTGACCGACCCCACCGGAGCCGTACAAACCCGGCAGTATGACCGGCTGGGGCAGTTGGTGCGCATATCCGAATCCGATGGTAGCGAGCAATTGCTGGTATATGACGCGGTAGGCAACGTAGTGAACGTACAGCAGGGCGAACAGGTGGCTACCTTCCGGTATAACGGTCAAAGTCGGTTGAGCGAACGCCAGCAGGCAGGGCAGCAGATAGGGTTTACCTATGACCTTGAAGGGCGACTGACGGGCCTGACCAACGAAGCCGGTTTGCCTTACCGCTTTGGGCTGAATGCCGCCGGGCAAGTGATCGAAGAAGAAGGGTTCGATGGGTTAGTGCGCCGGTACGAGCGCGATGCCGCCGGGCGGGTTACGCGGGTACTACGTCCCGCCAGCCGCAGTACCCGCTACGACTATACGGCTAAAGGCCAGGTATCGGCTATCCAATATAGCGACGGTACGCAGGAAGCGTTTAGTTACGATAAATCGGGTGTGTTGATCGAAGCCCGTAACCCAACGGCCATTGTGCGGCTCGAACGTGATGCACTGGGCCGGGTAATGCGCGAAGAGCAAAACGAAGCCTGGGTAGCCTATGAGTACGACCTACTGGGGCAACGTACGGGCATCCGTTCGTCGCTGGGTGCCGACATCGTGCTGGCCCATGACGCGGGGGGCAATCTTACCCGGCTGAGCAGCCAGAGCTGGCAGGCGCAGTTTGGCTACGATCAGCGGGGTCTGGAGGTACAGCGGCAACTGAGTGGTGGCGTACAACTAAGCTGGCAGCGTGACACCCAGGGCCGACCAACCCAACAGCGCATTACGGCAGGCGGGCAACAAACACGGCAACGGAGCTATACCTGGACGGGTACCGACGCCCTGACCCAACTTGACGACAGTCAGACGGGCATCAGCCAGTACGAATACAATTTGTTAGGGGCGTTGACCAAAGCCCGTTATGCTGACGGCAGCGAGGAGTTCCGGCTTCCCGATGACGTAGGCAATCTTTTTGAGAGTGCAACCCGGTCCGACCGGCAATATGGCCCCGGCGGGCAGTTGCTGAGCAGTACACACGGCACGTATCAATATGATGCCGAGGGTAACCTGATCCAGAAAACAACCCGCAGCGGGGCGGTGTGGCACTACGAATGGGGTGGTAATGGCATGCTGAACCGGGTGGTGCGCCCAGACGGAGCCGATGTTACGTTTACCTACGATGCGCTGGGCCGGCGACTGAGCAAAACCTATAAAAGCCGGACAACCCGCTGGGTATGGGAAGGTAACAAGCCATTGCACGAATGGGCGGAGCTAAATCTTGACGGAACCAACACCGACGAAGTTATTACCTGGCTTTTTGAGGAGGATAGCTTTGCGCCGGTAGCCAAAATGCAGGGTGCCAGCCGACAAAGCATCCTGACCGATCACCTCGGCACACCGCTTACAATGGTTGATCAGGGTGGGCAAACGCAGTGGTCGGCGCAGACGAGCAGCTACGGGCGCATCCGTATGGAAGAAGGTACGCGGGCCGACTGTCCGTTCCGGTTTCAGGGGCAGTACGAAGATGTGGAGACCGGGCTGTACTACAACCGCTTCCGGTATTACGACCCTCAGGAAGGAGGGTACATTTCTCAAGACCCGATACGATTAGGGGGGGGGACATCTCTGTACAGCTACGTGCCAGATACAAATGCATGGGTTGATGCGTTAGGACTAGTGGGTGTAGATTGGGTTGATCCAGGAACACTCAACTTTTCTCAGGGATACGTGACAGGCCAAGTGAACGATTACGAAGAGTTAATGCGAGAAGGGAAGTGGGATTGGAATAGAAGTCCTTTGCAGGTTGCAGAGGTGAATGGTAAAATGGTAAGTTTGGATAACCGGCGTTTACTGGCCGCTCAACGAGCGGGTGTTGTCAGTGTTCCTATTCAGAAAGTAGATTTAGATGCTGCTCGCCCTGATGGTGGTACGTATGGGAGTAACTTGAAGAAGAAGCTGAACTCAAGACCTAAAAATCGTCCTGATCTCCCCAAGATCAAGCTTCCTGCTCAGGGAACCCCTAATCAGCCACAGGTAATATGTAAGTAGATCTTAAGACAACTAATCACAAGCATGGCGAAAGAACAAGAAGACACGATACAAGAGCATTGGTTGAATAGTGAGTTGCCGGGAATTAATTGTCTCGTATTTAGCGACGGTAGTGCAACACTACTCAACATTTATACAGTAAATGATAACGCAATAAAAAAGCAGTATGCATTTCCTGTCTGTGATACCACAATAGAAAGTTTATACATTTATAATGATGATATATGGACAGAGATCGAAAAAAGTCCAAATGACTTATTGCTTGCCGAAAATGTAAGGATTGTATGCGGTGAGGGTGGAATGGGCAACGAAGGATTTGTAGCTAAGATAAAGGGTGGTCATTTAGTATGGGCTTTATTTTCGACTGAATCTAACCCATTTATCCGACTTGAAGCTACAGAAACGTCTGTTAAGGCTTACTCAAATACGAGCGTTTGCTATGAAATTGACATAGAAGACCCGCGTCAAATACGTATTATCGTATAGTCTGGCCTGAAACACAGACCACGGGCGCATCCATGTGGAAGAGCCGTAATGCGTCTCCGTTCCGGTTTCAGGGGTAGTACGAGGATGTGGAGACGGGGCTGTACTACAACCGCTTCCGGTATTACGACCCTCAGGAAGGAGGGTACATTTCTCAAGACGCGATACGATTTCTGGGTGGCAGCAGACTGTTCTGGACTTCAATCCAAAAGGTAAAGGTGGCTTCTGTGTGACCTCCGACTTAAAGCAAGCTCAGGAGTGGGCTGCTCGAAACGAAAACATTGACAGATGGTATGGAATTTACCAGCCCAGGCTAACTAGTCGGGTTTGGTTATGGCACTGGCACCAGCGCAGAATAGGACTCGTTTGCCGGCGAGATCATTTGAATACAGGTAGCGGGTTTTCCATTCGATAACATAATAGCCCGGAAGCGTGTTGTTTGGGAGGGTTTTGTGCGTAACTCATACCGTCGGTCTGTTCCCTACCAGTCGATATTGATACTGAATGTCTGCTTCCAAAATTATAGTCCGTGCGCTGCTTGGTCTGCTTGCCCTTGTGCTGCTACTTGTGGGATTCGTTCTCATTGTGGCCACCACGCCCTGGGGGCAGGGATTTGTTACCAAGCAGGTAAACAGTTACTTAGCCGGAAAAATAACCTCTCCCTTCCGCATTGGCAGCATCCGTTACGAGATTCCCGATTACATTGAACTGCGTGACGTTTTCTTCAAAACACCCCAGGGCGATACGCTCGTGAACGGTGGCGTACTGCGTGTTGATCTCGATATGTGGGGATTACTCAACAGCCGCCTGGCTATCAATGAAATTCTGCTCGAACAGACGCAGGTGCATATCAGCCGTACCCTGCCCGACACGGTGTTTAATTTCAACTACCTGATTGATGCCTTTGTAACGCCCGATACAGCAGCAACGCCTACCGACAGTGCGGCATCATCAATGGTGATTTCGCTTAAAAAAATCCGGCTCAACGATGTGCGCATCAAGTACCGTGACGACGTAACGGGGGCCGATGTAAGTGCCTATGTGAAGCAGTTACAGACGAATTTCAAGGAAATGAATATTGACAAGTCGATTTACCACATCAAGGACCTGACCGCCGATGGTCTGAATGTGTATGCCCGCCTATACAATGGTCTGCCCACGCCCCCCAGTCCCCCTGCTAAATTAGGCGATACGCTTGATATTGGTCTTGGCAAATGGGTCATTGACCGCGCCAAATGGGATATTAACGTGCAAACTGCCGATTTTAAAACGAAGGGTAGCGCCGAAAAACTCAGGATGGCGTCGAACTATTTTTACCTCGACGGTGAGAAAATCGGTATTGAATCACTCGCGCTGGAAAACACTGATGTTACCGCTACGCTGACCAAACCGACCAGGAAAGCCGCCCCACCCGTTCCTGAAACACCATCTACGGGACCGGGCTGGACCGCTACGCTCGGCACGGTGCGCTTTGCCAATAACCGGATCAAGTTTGACGATGAAACGGCTCCGCGGCAGGCGAAGGGACTGGACTACAGCCACCTCGACTTCAGCAGCCTCGGCATCGACGGAAAAGACCTGGTTTATCGCGACCTGGGCAAGCAGGGTATGGTGGTGAGCGGGCAACTGAGTAACGGGCGGGTAAAAGCCACGAGCGGCTTTACGCTTCAGCAACTCGACGGTGACCTGCTCTATACCGACCAAACCACCAAAATCACTAACCTGTACGTTAAAACGCCCACCTCGCTCATCCGCGATCAGCTTGTGTTGCGCTACGATTCGCTGGGTCAGTTGAGTGATCCGCGTTTTGCCAGCCGGGTGCAGATACGGGTAAACCTGACACAAAGCCGGTTGTCTGTAGCCGATGTGTTGCAACTCGCGCCGTTCTTGGCCGATACGCCCCCCTTCAGCAATAGCCCCGGCGCAGTGTTCCAGGCCAACGCGCAGGCAACGGGCACGCTGGCCGCGCTCAACCTGCCCCGCGTAGAACTCGATCTGTTATCCGGCACGCACCTGCGCATGAACGGACGGTTGACCAACGTAACCGACCCTGACAGGCTGGGCGTTGACCTCAACATTACCGACGCCACCACCCGGCTGGCCGACATTAACAAACTGACGCCCCCCGGTACCATTCCCGAAAGTATTGCCCTGCCGCCAACCTTCGACCTGACGGGTAAACTGAAAGGGCCGCTTAACAACCTGATTGTCGATGCCAAATTGGCTACCGACTGGGGCAGTGCTGACTTTGACGGGCGCGTGGCGGGGTTTGTAGCCGGGAAAAATGAGACGTACAAAGGCACGCTCAACCTCGTAAACTTCGACGCAGGCAAGTGGACTAAACAGCCCGAAACTGTCGGTAAGATTACGGGCCGGGCCACGGTGGATGGACGCGGTATTGACGTCAATACACTTACAACAACGTTTGATCTGGCCATAAAATCGGCAGAGTTGCAGGGCTACACGTACCAGAATTTCGACGCAACCGGTAACCTGGCCAACGGGTTGCTGGACATTGCCGGGACTATTGCCGATCCTAACGCTAAGGCTACGTTCGATACGAAAGTCAATCTGAAGCCGGAGTTTCCGAGTGTGAACGGGCAGGTGGTATTGAGCCAGTTAAACCTCAAGCCACTGGGCTTTTACGCCGATCCGCTCTCGCTGAAAGGAAAAATCCT
>JACMPG010000375.1 GCA_014377625.1 Spirosoma sp. | reverse complement strand
TTACCGTGGGCAGGTAATCGACCAGGCTAAGGCCCGACTCCAGGATTCGGACGGGCTTACCGGCCAGCAGGGGATAGAACAATTCGTAGACCGAAAGGTCGAAGTTAAGGGAGGTAACGGCGAGGGCTCTGTCGTAATTGGCGTCGGCGAACTCGGTCAGGCACCAGGTCAAAAAGGCGACGGCGTTGCGGTGTTCGAGCTGAACGCCCTTGGGCTGTCCCGTCGAACCGGAGGTGTACAGAATATAGGCCAGTTGCTCAGGACGCAGATTTACGGCCACTTCCGCCGTACTGACGGTCGCCAGCGTCTCTTCGCTGAGCACTACTTCCGTCACATCGGTCAAACCCAGCGACTGTGCCATACCTGCTTCTTCGACCAGTACCTGCCGGATGCCCGCATCGCGGATAATGTGTTGCAGCCGGTCGGCAGGATAGGTGCGGTCGAGGGGCACATAGCACCCCCCAGCCTTGAGCACGCCCAGCACACCCGCCAGCATCCAGACCCGCCGGGGCAGCAGAATGCCGATGGGCTCTTCAGGGTTGACCGATTGGGCTAGCAGCCCATTAGCTACCTGATTAGACCGCTGCCAGAGGGTGGTGTACGACCACGCATCCTGACCATCGGTCAGGGCAATTTGCTGGCCATATATCTGCACCGCCTGGCCTACCAGACTCACTAAGGTGTCATTGGCAGGGGCGTGTACCATAGACGTGCCTTCCGACCAGTCCAGTAACTGCTGCTTTTCGGCGGGAGCGAGACAGGCAATCGTCGACAGGGGTTGCTGACTGTCGGTCCCGACCTGGCGCAGGATCGCTGTAAAATGGGTCAGCATCCGGCTGATGCGTTCCGGGGCGAACAGGGCCACGTCATAATCGAGTGACAGCGTGATTTGTCCGTTTTCCTGCATCGAACCGTGCAGCCACAGGTCGCTCTGACTCACCCGCAGTCCCGAATCATACAGGGCCACCGTGAAGCCCCAATCCGGCTCGGCCTGTCCGGCTGCGTAGTTGTGCCAGTTGAACCCGGCGCTGAATACAGGCGTCCGGCTGAGGTCTTTTCCGGCATCGAGGTGTTCTACCAGTTTGTCGAAGGGGTACATCTGGTGCGTGTAGGCATTCAGCATCCCGGCTTTTACGTTCGCCAGCAAATCAGCAAAGCTATCGTTTCCACTGAATGCCGTACGGATGGCCAGGGTATTGATGTAATTGCCGATCTGACCGTGCAGGTCGGCGTGTTCGCGACCGGCTACGGGACTGCCCACTACCAGATCGGTCTGGCTGGTGTACCGAAACAGTAGCGTTTTAAAAGCGGCCAGCACGAGCATATACATACTGACGCCCTGGGCATTGGCCAAATCGGTGAGGGTCTGGCTCAGGGTTTCGTCGAGGGTTGCCTGAATGGATTCACCCACGAACTGCTTAACGGGTGGTCGCATAAAGTCGGTGGTCAGTTCGAGTACGGGGCCGCCATCGGCAAACTGATCGTGCCAGTACTGCTCATGGGCGGCAAAAGCGGGTTGCCCGAAACAGTCGTTCTGCCACACTGCAAAGTCTTTGTACTGAATACGCAAAGGCTCTGCTGTAGTGGACACGCCTTTCCGGTACGTTTCGTAAAAACCGAACAGTTCATTAGTCAGCACGTCGATCGACCAGCCATCGCAGACGATGTGGTGAATCACCAGTATGAGTACGTAATCCGTTTCGCCCGCCCGCACCAGACTTACCCGCAACAACGGAGCCTGTGCCAGATCGAACGGCTGGTGGGCCTGAGCCGACGCCATGTCGGCAATACGTTCTTCGCGATCGGGCAGTGATCGCCAATCAAGTAGCTGCCACTGGCAATCTACGTCAGCGACTGGTATGACCTGCTGCCGGGGCTGGCCGTCGGCGACCACGATGCGGGTCCGCAGAATCTCGTGGCGTTCGATCAGGGCGCGGAAGGCGTGGGCAAACGCATCCGAATCGACCTCGCCGTTGAGCCGACAGGTAAACGGCATGTTGTAGCGCTGCTGCCCGCTGGTCTGCTCCTGGAGCCAGAACCGGTATTGGGCGTGTGACAGCGGGTAGGTAGGAGCAACCGGCGCCATCGGAATGTCGACGACCGAACGAGTAGTAGTGCGGTTGATAAAGTCGGCCAGACTGGCCACCGTCGGCGTCGTGAAAAAATCTTTGATGGCGACTTCAACGCCAAATTTCTTGTAAATCCGGGCAATCATCCGGGTGGCTTTGAGCGAATGCCCGCCGATGCGAAAGAAATCGTCGGTGACGCCCACGCTGGTTTTTCCCAGGATGTCGGCCCAGATTGCAGCTACTTCGGCTTCGGTTGCGGTCTGGGGTAATTGCGGCTCGTCGGTCAGGGTGTTCACACTGGCTGTTACCGGGTTAGGTAGCGCCTTCCGATCCACTTTACCGTTTACGTTCAGCGGAAACTGATCCAGTTGCAGGAAATAGACAGGTACCATGTATTCGGGCAGTACACGATTCATGTACGTCCGTAGCTGAGCTGCGTCAATGGTCTGGCTGGCCTTGTAATAACCGATAAGGTACTTGCTCTCGGTATTGGCCGACGCGTCGCTTTGGTTGACCAGCACGACTACTTCCTTGACGCCTTCGTACCGAAGAATGACCTGCTCGATTTCGGCCAGTTCAATCCGGTATCCCCGAATTTTGACCTGGTTATCTTTACGGCCCATGTACTCCAGTGTACCGTTGGGTTGCCAGCGGGCGAGGTCGCCGGTGCGGTAGAGCCGCTCGGTAACGCCGTCGGCCCAGGTGTGTTCAACGAATCGTTCGCTCGTCCAGTCGGGCCGGCCCAGGTAGCCTTGTGCGAGGTTAAACCCACCGATGAATACGTCGCCGTTCATGCCGACCGGTACCAGTTGGTACTGCTCATTCAGGATGTACACCTGCGTGTTGGCAACGGGCTTGCCGATGGGCGTTTTAGTAATAATGGGCTGACTGCCCGAAACGGTATGCGCCGTAACGACGTGCGTTTCAGAAGGGCCGTAGTGGTTGTGTAATTTGATGGTGGGGTTTTCGGTAAGAAAACGGCCCAGATGGGTGCCAATCAGCAACTGCTCACCCGCTGTAATCATCTGGGTAAGGGCATGACCGGTAAAGTCGGCTCCGAGGTCAGTGTCGAACAGGTTGTTCAGTACCGATCCCGGCATGTACAGCGTCTGAATCCTATGAGTCAGGATGTAGGTCTGAATGGCGCGGATCGAGAGTTTGTCGGCTTCGGGCAGTACGTGCAGACTGCCGCCGTAGCAAAGGCAGAAACAGATATCCTGCAACGAAACGTCGAACCCGAACGAGGCATATTGGAGATATCGCTCACCCGCCGTAATACCCGACTGGTGGCATTGCCACTCCATCAGGTTAATCAGTGTCCGGTGGGTTTGCATCACGCCCTTCGGTTCGCCCGTGGAGCCGGATGTATAGATGCAGTATGAAGCCGCTTCCTGCTGAATTGTAATGGCCGGATTCGGCACGGTATCCGTCGGTGGCACCAGCGTGTCGGTCAGCAGCGTCGGTACGGTCAGGCCGTTGAGGGTAGCCATACTGCCGGTTTCGGTGATGATCAGCACGGGTTTTGCCGCCTGAACAATGGCCGCGCGCCGGGCCGTTGGCTGGTGCTGGTCGAGGTGGAGATACACCCCGCCGGCCTTCAGAATTGCCAGAATTGCCGCAACACTCCAGCCGGACCGGTCAACGCAAACGCCCACCAGATTGCCGGGCTGAACCCCCGCCCCGATCAGCTGATTGGCCAGTTGATTGACCCGGTCGTTCAGTTGGGCATAGGTTAGCACGTCCTGCCCAAACACCAGTGCTTCCGCGCCGGGGGTCTGGCTAACTTGATGCTCAAAGCGAGTAACTACGGTCAGGGCCGGATCGAGCGGGGCAGCCGTTGCGTTGAAGCCGGTCCGCAGCCGGGCCATCTCGGTGGCCGATAGCAGGTTTATGTCCGCTACCGGGGCATTGGCTCCGGCCATGAGCGTATCGAGCAGGGTAAGATACTGCTCTGCGAACTGCCGCACAAAGGCCGACGAGAACAAACCCGCATCGTACTGCCACTGAAACGACACCTGATCCGCACTGGACTGAATGCATAACAGCAACGCACAACGGTTGGTCAGAGCAGCAGGCGCATGAAACGAGTCGATCATCAGTCCGAACCGGAACAGGCTATCGGCGTCTATGTTTCCTTCCTGAGCAATCTGACGCAGCGCCATCCCATCTACATCGGCATGACGCTGGGCCTGCTGAATGTCTTCTTTCATCCGGCCTGCGCAGGTCCGCAGCGTATCGCCGGGGGTCAGGCCAATCTGGTAAACGAGTACATCGTCGGCATCGCCCTGCGTATTGGGCGCCACCATCATCGGACCACCCTCCGGGTAGTACCGATACAGCAACACCTGATAGAGCGTAGCGGTAATCGTCAGCAGCGACCAGGGGGATCCCTTGGTCATGGCCATCAGTCTGGCCACCACCGAAGGCTCCATCGGAACCGCAAAGGAGGCCCGGTGCACGACCGAACGGTCGGACAATGGGGTAGATAGATGAGTGGGTGTATTGGTGCCCGTCAGTTTCGTTGCCCAGTAATCGTGGACAAGTTTTCGGCGGACGATCAGATCAGTAGTCATGGCAAGTCGTGTTTGAATGGGCACCGGGAAAGGCCGTACAGTTCAGGCAATCAGAAAAAGTCAATATCAAAGTCAGCGAGGGCGGTTGGCATGGCGAACCGCTCCTCCAGGGCATCCTGCAAATCGAACGCGCCAACGGGCGTTTGCGGGGCCACTACGGCTTTTGCCAGCAGTAACTCCATTTTCTCCATCAGCATATGGATAGACGCTTCCAGAAAAAGATCGGTGTCGTATTCGACGGTCAGATTCAGGTGATTATCGTGCTCGACAAACCCAAAAATCAGGTCCATACGGCTCGTCGACGCCGTGGCTGGGCCGGGTTCGACGCGGATACCGCCGGTGTCGATCTGCTTTTGCAGCGACGACGACCCCAGGTTCTGGTGGGTGATCATGATGTCGAACAGCGAGGCAGGACCGGCCGAACCGGCCTGGTTTAGCTCCTCGGCGAGTTGCTCGAACGGGTAGAGCTGGTACTGATACGCGCCCAGTACCGTCTGCTTGGCGGTCTGTAACAGACTGATAAAGGGCTCACTGGCGTCGAAACGGGTACGCAGCGCAATGGTGTTCGTGTAGAGACCAATCTGGTCTTCGAGTTGCTCCAGTTGCCGACCGCTGATGACCGAGCCGAGCACGATGTCTGTCTGTCCGGTCCAGTCGTAGAGCAGCGTATTCAGCAACGCGACCAGGGCCACAAATGAGGTAATCCCTTCCTGCTGACAGAGCGCCCTCAACTGGATCACCTGCTCTTCCGGGAAGGTGTGGGTTAGCAGGTCGCCCCGGTGCCGCTTGTGGGTAGGGCGGGGAAAATCGGTGGGTATAGCCAGTGCCGGGCCGGGTGACTCAAACTGACCGAACCAGTAATTCCGGTGTTTATCGAGTGCCTCACCGGTCAGTTGCCGGGCCTGCCACAGGGTATATTCTTTGTAGTGGATGGTCAGTGGTGCCAGCGTCGAATCCGTACCGGCGCAGTTGGCCTGATAAAACGTAAACACATCGCGCACCAGCACTTCCATCGACCAGCCGTCGCTGATGATGTGGTGCATTGTCAGCAGAAACAGGTACGTGTCGTCTGCCGTTCGAATCAGTCTGGCCTTGAGGAGTGGACCCGTTTGCAGATCGAATGGCCATTCGGCGTACCGTTGGGCCAGTGTTTCAAGTTGAGCTGGCTGGTTGGTCGCTATGCGCAGGTCGTCATACCCGAACGTAAAATTGCAGGCATCGGCGGCCATGATTTGCTGGGCGGGTTCTCCCTGGGCCATAATGAAGCGCGTCCGCAGGCTTTCGTGCCGCTCGATCAACTGGTAAAAACTTTGCTCAAACGCGGCCACATTCAGGTGACCCGACAGCCAGTAGCTTCCCGGTACGTTGTAGGCAGCCTGCGTACCCGCAAACTGGTCGAGCATCCAGAGACGCTTTTGCGCCGACGACAGGGGGTAGTGCGTCTGCTGCGGTACGGGGGTCAGTTTCTGGTAGTCGATCGGCTGTTCCTGGTCAATTATGGACGCCAAACCCCGGATTGTAGGGTGAGAGAATAGGTCGTTCAGTTCGACTTTGGCTTTGAATTCTTTGAAAATCCGTGATACGATCTGAGTGGCTTTGAGACTTTGTCCCCCGATCTGGAAGAAGTTGTCCAGCACGCCAATGTCGGCCCGGTCGAGTACCCGTTGCCAGATGGTGGCCAACCGTACTTCGGTGTCGCCAACCGGCGATTCGTACTGAGCCATTTTCTGTAATTCGCTCAGGTCGGCCAGCGGCAGTGCTTTCTTGTTGACTTTGCCATTCGAGGAGAGGGGTATTTCGTCCAGCCGAATCACCCAGGAAGGCAGCATATGGGCGGGTAGAAACGTACTGAGACTGGCCCGGACCGATCCCACCGTGACCGGTGCCGGACTAACGACGTAGGCAATCAGGTAGAGCTGCCCCGCTTCGTCGGGCTGGGCCGTAACGGTCGCCTGCTGAATGCCATCCTGTTGACGAAGTAGACTCTCGATCTCACCAATTTCGACCCGCATCCCGTTGATCTGTACCTGCTCGTCGCGACGGCCAACGTATTCGAGTTCACCACCGGCATTCCACCGGCCCAGATCACCCGTGTAATACAGGACGTCTTCCTGGTCATTGCGGGCGTATGCATTGGGTAAAAATGTCTGGGCTGTTAGCACCGGCTGGTTCAGATAGCCTGCCGACAGACCCTTACCCGTCACGCAGATCTCGGCAGTGATGCCCTGCGGCACCAGTTTGCGCTGCGAATCGACGAGTAGAATGGTCGTGTTGGCGAAGGGCTGACCAATGGGAATACCATTGGTGCGGTAGTCATTTTTCCGGCCAGTGTCGATGCGGTGAAACGACGCGCCGATGCAGGCTTCCGTGGGGCCGTAGCCGTTAAAGAAATCTTTCGTTTCAGCGTAGAACAGGCTCTCTTCCAGTTGGGCCGCTTCGCCCGTTGAGATCAGTTTTCGCAGGGAGGGCAGCGGGTGTTTATCCAGAATTTTCAGGTAAGCCGGAGGCAGAATCGCCACTGTTACCCGGTGTTGTTCAATAGTGTCGGCCAGCAGGGTCAGGTTTTGTCGGATCGTGGTGTCGGCAATCACCACCGTACCACCCGCAAACAGGGCCATCAACATCTCCACCAGCGACGCATCGAAACCAGACGACGCAAACTGCAGGACGACGTCGTCGGCCGTGACGGGCAGGTAATCGTTGTGGTACAGAATACGGTCGATGATGCTCTCCTGACGGATCAGCACACCTTTGGGTTTGCCCGTGGTGCCGGAGGTATAGATCACGTACGCCAGTTCCTGCGTGGCCGGGGTTACCGTTGTGCCGTTTGCCAGCATGTCCATTTCCAGATCCGTGGCGAAAAACTGCCCGGAAAAATCGCCCGCTTTGAACAGGTATGACGATTGGGTGATGAGTACATCGGCCCCGGTATCGGCCAGCATAAACGCAATGCGCTCGTCGGGATAGTTCGGGTCGATGGGTACGTAGATGCCCCCCGCTTTTTGGATGGCCAGCAGGCTGATAACGGTTTCGGTTGAGCGGTCAAGCATCACGCCCACGAAGCGGTCGGGCTGAAGGCCGAGGTTTGTTTGCAGGTGGCCCGCCAGCCGGTCCGACAGATCATTGAGTTCGCGGTATGACAGCCGGGTGGTATTGTGAATCAGGGCCGTTTTGTCAGGGTACCGGGCAACCTGTTCGGCGAACACCTGCGCAATGGTTTCGCACATCGTGTATTGTTGGGCCGGGCCGGTGGCGAGCGTTAGTAGCCGCTGTACTTCCTCAGGGGCAAGTAGAGAGAGCGCATCGACCGGCGCCTGCTCATTGGCGATCACCTGATTAACCAGATGCTGGTAATGACCCGCCAGCCGAACTACTACATCGTGATCGAACAGGTGTTTATTCCAGTCGAAGCGGAACATGATCTCGTCGCCCGACGGGGCTACGTTGACGTTGAAGTCGTAGTTGGTCTGGGCAAATCCTTCGGCTGACGTTACTTCCCAGTTGGCCTGCGCGTTGGCATCCTGACCGGAAATTTCGGCCAGCAAGTTGCTGATCGGGTAGTTTTCAAAAACAAAAATATGGTTGACCAGATTTTGTTTGATCGCGCTGTTGGCCTGAATGTCGGCCAGCGGGAAGTAGTGGTTGGGCTCGGCGTCGATGGCATCCTGCTGCACGGCCTTCAGCAGGTCAATAAAGCGGGTATCGGTGCCATACTGGACCCGCACCGGCACTGCGTTGATGAATAGCCCGACAATGCGCTCGACCCCTTCGATGTGCGCCGGACGCCCCGACACGACGGTGCCAAAAACGGCATCGCGGGTATCATTGTACTTGGCCATCAACACCCCCCAGATCGTTTGTACGACCGAGTTGATCGTTACCCGCGAACTGGCGGCCAGCGCCGTCAGGCTACGAACCTGCGCCGGGGTGAGCCGGAAATAATAATCGTCGTTTTCGTAGGCTAATTGGCGGTTGGCCCGGCCCGTTTCCGGAAGGCGCGTCACCTGCGATACCCCGGCCATGTACTGTTTCCAATAGCCGTGGGCTTCGCTCTTGTCTTTTTTCTCGAACCAGCGAACGTAAGTGCCGTACGGAATGGGTTCGGGCAACTGATGCGGAACACCCGTTTGCAGGCTGTTGTAGAGTTGATAAAACTCCGTCACCAGTACCGATACGCACCAGCCATCCATCAAAATGTGGTGGTAGGTCCAAACGAACTCGCACACGTCGTCAGCCAGCCGGATCACGGCCACCCGCATCAGTACATCCTTGTCTAATCTGAACGGCTTCGCCCGATCCTGTTCTTTGTAGGCGGTCATCTGCCGTTCTGCGTCGGCCAGGCCATTGGCGCTGAAATCGAGATAGGTAAAGTCCAGATTGCGCACGTTCAGAACAACCTGATACGGCTGGTTCAGACCCTCCTGTACGAAGGCTGTGCGGAGAATATCGTGTCGCTGCACCAGCGTGGCCAGACTATTAGCTACTGTCGATGCATCTACGGACCCTTTGAGCCGGTAAGATACCTGCGTGATGTATACCGTCGAATTGGTTTCTTTCAGGGTATGAAAGAACATCCCTTCCTGCATGGGAGTCAGGGCGTAAATATCTTTTGCGGAGCCGCGAGCTTGCATGGGGCGTATCGGTTAGCGGGGTTGGTAGGCCTATTGATAGAGGGCAGTGATTTGTTCCAGATCATCCAGATTCATATGCTGGTTTCCGTAGTCGCTGAGAGTCAGTTCCTGTCGTTCCTGCGTGGCGCAGAAGACGATGAGCTTCAACAGGTTGTATTCCAGTCGGTTGCGGAAGGTCAGCATGGTATCGATTGAATAGGTATTCGTGTCGTAGTAGAGCGTCACGACCAGCCGGTTATTTACCAGCCGCGCCAGCACGTGCAGGGGCTTGTCGGTTTGGAAGTAAGGCGATTCCATGTCGTCGGTCAGCACCTCGTCCAGCATCAGGTTAGAGCCGACCAGGTTCATTGGCGGCATATAAGACATCCCCAGCAACGCCTGGCCGTACTGACTGGTGAGTAAGCCATAGCCCATACCCCGGTTGGGTACCTGATTGACCTGCTCTTTGGTGATCTTGACGTGGTTGGGCAGGTTACGACTGCCATCGAAGGTCAGCCGCAATGGGAACTGAGCCGCGTAGTTACCGACGGCACTGAATGACCGGGTCGATTCATTAGCGAAGGCATCGCGGGCGGACTGATCCAGCCCGACCAGGCAACTATCGGTGTTGAATATGTCGGACATTGTAATCTTGAACGCCGTCAAAACCAGGTGGCCGGTGTGCGTATTGTAGGCCTGATTGGCACGTACCAGCAGGTCTTCGACAATGTCTTTACCCATCGCAAACCGTGTGTAAGCCTGCGCCGACTGGCTTGCATCGTAACCAGACAACTCGTCGGCCCGCGACACCTGCTGTTCCCAGAAGGTCGTCTCTTTTAGCAGGGCTTCACTGCCCCTGAAGGTATTTGCCTGCCCGACCCAGTCGAGGAATGACCCCTGCCGGGTGGGCGTGGCGAGGGTTTCGCCGTCGATCAGGCGAACAAAGTCGGCCAGCAACACGGCCCAGGCGTCTTGATCGGCCACGGCCCGGTGAACCGATAGACAGACATAATCGGTTTTGGTCAGGTGAAACAGACTGGCCCGCAGCAGCGGTTGTCCATCGGTCAGGCTATCGAGCAGGTCGGCTCTGTAGTCCTGATATAACTCGCTACTAAAAGCAGAAGCGGGAATGGTATGTTCCTGCACGGGGGCCACTGTTGTCGGGGTAGCCGTCAGTTGAACCGTACCCGTGGGGCTGACCTGAAACGCCAGCCGCAGGGCGTCGTAAGTTTGTTCAAGCGTTTGCAGGGCCCGGTTTATGGTCATTGCGTCGATGTGGTCAGTACCCCGGAAGATGGCCGTTCGGTAGGGGTTGGTAACGGGTTCGGTCTCCGGGCCGACCCATTGGCTCTGGGCTGGGGTCAGAGGGAGTGCCGCAGCCGTTTTGGGCTGTTTTTGGCGGGTCAGAAACGCGGCCAGATCGCGCAGGACCAGGTGCCTGAAAATGTCTTTTACTTCGAGCTGGTAACCGGCCTTGTGTACACGGGCCGCCACCTGAATGGCTTTGATCGAATCGCCCCCTTCGCCAAAGAAATCGGCCTCAATGCTGATGGGTGATTTACCCAATACTCCCTGCCACACGTCTACCAGTAGGGCTTCGGTAGGGTTGGTGGGGACTACGCAGACCCTGCTACTGCTAACGGCGGGGTCGGGTAGGGCTTTGCGGTCCAGCTTGCCATTGGGCGTCAGCGGCAACCGGGCCAGTTTTACCACGTACTGTGGCACCATATGGTCGGGGAGCCACTCGCGCAGAAAATCAGTCAGCAACCGGGTGTCGAATTCAGGATCGTGGCTCGTGACGTAGCCCGCCAGATAAGTAGCTCCCGTAGTATCTTTCCGGTCCTGCACCACCGCTTCGTTGACGCCGGCGAAAGTCAGCAGGGCGTTTTCGATTTCGCCGAGTTCGATGCGGAAGCCCCGCACTTTAACCTGATAGTCTTTGCGACACCGGAATACAATAGTTCCGTCGGCCATCCAGTAACCCAGATCACCGGTGAGGTACATGACCGACTGGGGTTTTGGGTCGAACGGGTTGGGTACGAATTTTTCGGCGGTGAGTGTTGGCTGATTCCAGTAGCCACGGGCCAGCCCCGCTCCCGCTACGGCAATCTCGCCCAGCACCCCCACCGGTAACGGCCGTCGGTTGGTATCGACAATAAACACCTGGGTGTTGGGGATGGCGCGGCCAATTGTCAGCGGGCTGTTGGGCAATAAACGCCCGAAGGTCGAACAAACGGCGTTTTCGGTCGGGCCATATTCGTTATAGAGTTCGACGTTGGGAACCGTTTCGGTGTGGAGCGTCAGCAGGCTGTTCGTGGTGGCCTCACCGGCCAGCGTAACGAACCGAAGTTGCGCCAGCTCCTGACCAAATTCCTGCAAAAAAGCCTTGTACTGCGAGGGTACCGTCAGCAGGTGCGTGACGCCGTGGGTCTTTATTTTTTTCAGCAGATAGGCCGGGTTGGTGTGCTGATCGTTGGGCAGCATAACAATGGCCCCTCCGCTGCTCAGCGACGTAAACATATCCATGACGGAGCCGTCGAAGGCGGACGAGAACAGTTGCAGGGTAGCATCGCTGGTTGTGAGCGCATAAACTGTTTTGCGCCAGGTCAGGGTATTGGTCACGCTGCGGTGCTCAAGGCCAACGCCTTTGGGTTTGCCCGTGGAGCCGGAGGTATAAATGATGTAAGCCAGATTGGATGGGGACGCGCCCGGTGCCAGGGTTGGCAATTCGTTTTCCTGAACACTGAACTGAATGTCCATCGCCAGCAACTGCCCGGTGTAGCCCGGCACCTCGAACATATAATCCGACTTGGTCAGCAGGAGTTTGGGACTGGCATCGTCCAGGATGTACTGCTTGCGGTCGGCGGGGTAGCTGGCGTCGACGGGTACGTAGGCCGCCCCCGCTTTCATGATACCCAGCAGGCTCACGATTAGCCACTCTGACCGGTCGAGCATGACCGCAACCCGGTCTTCGGGACCAACCTGATAGTCCGTTTGCAGTAGGTATGCCAGTTGAGTGGCGGCTTCGTTGAGTTGTTTGTAGGTCATCGATTGCCCGTCGCAATGCACAGCGTACGCATCGGGATGCAGACGAACCTGCTCCTCGAACAGGGCCGGAATCGTAGCCAGCGCCGGGTTGAACGGCTGACTGACCGTCGACTGATTAAAGTCATTCACGACCAGGTTATAGGCCTGCTCATCGAGTAAATTAACCGACCGCAGCGGTGTTTCGGGGTATTCCAGACAGGCGAGGACATTGGCCCAGTGGCTGTGCAGCACCTGCACGAAGGCATCGGCAAACCGATTGCCGTTGAACGCATAGTGGATCGTTACGCCCTCGTCGCTTACCTGCATGTCGATAGCCAGATCATATTTGGCGCGGCAGATGGCCGATACTGACCGGTGCAGGCCACCCATGCCAAACAGCACGTTTGAGGTGAGAGCCTCGTCGCTGGTAGTCTGCCGGAGGGTGTTCAACGGAAAATACTGATAGGCGTAGGCCTGCTTCAGTTGCTCCTGGTTGGCCCGCAGGTGGGCCCGCAGCGACAGTTCATCCGTCAGTGTCAGCCCAACGGGTACCGTTTCCTGATAGGTTGGTTCGCTGTTGCCATCCAGACCATACAACGGCGAATGCACCGTAACCCGGGCCGTGTTTTCGTATGTACGCAGTACCACCGACAGGGCCGTGAGGTAACAGACGTAGAGGGCCTGGGCATTGTTGTTGCAACGCTGTGCAATGGGGACACTGATGGTACCGGCAAACGGCAGGGTCAGCGCCCGGCGTTCGTTGGTGGTTGGCGGAGCCGACAGGCTTTTCAGCATAAAGCTTTCGCCAAATCCGGCGGTCTGCTGTTGCCAGAAAGCCAGCATGGGCTTGTGGGCAGTGGCTAACGAACTGGTTTTAGTAGCTACGTTCATGACATGGTCAAAAATTGAAGTTGAATGAGTCTTCCAATACGGCCGGCACCATTAGGGCTTCGGCATCGGCTAAGGCAAAGTCGGTAAGTGGAGCTGCCGGATTGGTGGCAACCGCATCGAGTAGCGTTGTCAGTTGTTCGCCGAAGCGGGTGATCGTTTCCGATGCGAACAGGTCGGCGTTGTATTCGAGCGACATCGCCAGCTGGTCGCCATTGTCAAAGAGACGGACGGCCAGTTCGTGTTTGCTAAAGTGCGTTTCCTGGTCCTGCGGGGTAACGGTGAGGCCTGTCATATCAGGAAATTTATCGGTGTCGCGGGCTACGTTGATTAGCTCGACCAGTACGTTGAACAGCGACCGGCGGTGGCTGTCGCGTTTGGCGTTGGCCACCAGCAGATCGAATGGGTAGTGCTGATGCCGGTACGCGTTGAGCGTGGTTTCTTTGGTCCGATTCAGCAGCGTTTCAAACGTATCTGCCGGGCTCAGGAGTGTGCGTAATGCCAGGGTGTTGATATAAAAACCAATCTGCTCGTCGAGGCTGTCGTGATCGCGGCCCGCTACGGTGGTGCCTACCAGCAGATCTTCCTGACCGGTATAGTGATGCAGCAGTGTGTATACTGCCGCCACGCCGATGATGAACAGGCTGGTTCCGGTTTCCTGACCGAGTTGGCGCAGACGATGGGCCAGTGCAGAATCGACGGAAATAAATTCAACGGCACCTGCGTAAGACTGCGCTTTGGGCCGGGGATAGTCGGTTAGCAGCGCGGTAGGTTCACCCAGGTTCGCCAGTTTTTCGGTCCAGTAGGCGCGGTCGCGGTTCTGATCGAGGGCGAAGTTCCGCTGCTGCCAGGCCGCAAAATCTTTGTAATGAATGGGTAGTGGGGCCAGGCTCACTGGCTGCCCGGCCACAAAGGCGTTGTAGAGCAGAATAATGTCGCGGGTTAGCACATCCTTCGACCAGGCATCGCAGATGATATGGTGCATCATCAGCGTGAATAGGTACTGGCCGGGGATAGTTTGTATCAGGGTTACCTTGATGAGCGAATCGTTCTCCAGATCAAAGGGCAGGTTGAGTTGTGCGTCAAGATGGCGCAGGGCTTTCTCCCGACTGTCGGTAAGGGTGCTGAAGTCGTATTGCACGAGGCCGAAGCGGGGGTCGTCTGCCGGAATAATCCGTTGCATCGGCATTCCTTCGTCGGTCGTAAACTGGGTACGCAGACTTTCGTGACGCCGAACGGTGTAGGCTAGTGCCCGCGTCAGGGCGTCGATGTTCAGATCGCCGGTGAGCCAGTAGGCGGCCATCACGTTGTAGGCCAGTTGAGCCGCTTCGTGCTGATGCGCCAGCCAGACCCCTTTCTGGGCGTGCGACAGGGCGTACAATTCCTGTTCGGGACAGGGATGGATGCGTTCGTAGCCCGTGGTGCCCGTCTGCTCAACCAGCTCGGCCATCTGCACCAGGGTCGGATGCAAAAACACATCGTTGAGGGCCAGTTTTACGCCCATCTCGCGGTAAATCCGGGAAATCAGGCGGGTGGCTTTCAGGCTGTGACCTCCGACCTCGAAAAAGTTAGCATGGCGACTGATGCTGGCTTTATCCAGAATAGTCATCCAGATCGTGGCCAACTCCTGCTCGACGGGGCCAACGGGACCTTCCTGCGACTCATCATCGAACGAATCTGGCACGGGTAATTGCCGACGGTCTACTTTACCGTTGATCGTCAGCGGAAAAGCGTCGAGCCGAATAACGTGGGTGGGCAGCATGTAGGTAGGTAACCACCGGGCGGCAAAGTCGCGCAGGGCCGCAATGCCGACCGGTACATCGGCGATGATATAGGCAATCAGTTGCAGGCCGGTTTCGGTTTGGCGAATCGCAAGCAGGGCCGATTTGATGGCCTCGTGCCGGGCCAGTACGGCCTCGATCTCGGCCGGTTCGACCCGGATACCACGCACCTGAATCTGGTCGTCTTTACGACCGATAAATTCCAGGATACCTTCGTTGTTCCAGCGGCCCAAATCACCCGTTTTGTAGAGTGTCGTGTTGGTTTCACCGATAGCGTATGGATTCGCTACAAATTTCCGGTTCGTCTGCTCCGGCTGGTTGAGGTAGCCCGCCGATAACCCGATACCGGCCACGCAGATTTCACCGACATAACCCACGGGCATCAACTCCAGTTGTTCGTTCAGGACGTAAACAGCGGTGTTGGCAAAGGGCAACCCGATGGGAATACCACCCTGCCGGGTATAGGTAGCCGCTTTGGCCGCGTCGACCCGGTAAAACGTGGCACCAACGCAGGCTTCGGTAGGGCCGTAGCCGTTGAAAAAATCCAGGGTAGCTGCGTAGTTGACGCTGACGGCCAGACTGGCCGCTTCGCCCGTTGAGATCAGTTTGCGCAGGCTACCCAGCGGTTGCCCGTCGAACGCCTGGAGGTAAGCCGGGGGCAGAATCGCCACCGTAACACCCTGTTGGTTGATGGTTTCCAGCAACAGCGCCGGATTGTGTTTCATCGTGTTGTCGGCAATTACCAGAGTACCACCGGCCAGCAGTGCCATCAATATCTCTACCAGTGAGGCATCGAAGCTGACGGAGGAAAACTGAAGAACCTTGTCACCGGACGTGACCGGCAGGCAATCGGTATGGTACAGCACCCGGTCGACAATGCTTTCGTGTTTGATCAGTATGCCCTTTGGGGTGCCGGTCGTGCCGGAGGTGTAGATGACGTAGGCAATATCAGTTGCCTGGTTGATGAGTGGCAGGCTATTGGTCGGGTTAATACCGATGATGAGTTGTTCTTCGGAATAGATAATCTGCTCGACCTCAGCCGCTAAGCCGGGCCGTGCGCGATCTGTAATCAAGATGTTAGCCTGCGTATCGCCCAGCATGTAGTCGATGCGGGCGGTTGGCAGATCAACGTCGATGGGTACATAAATGGCCCCGGTTTTCTGAATGGCCAGCAGACTAATGACCGTCAGCAGCGACCGGTCGACCATCACGGCCACGTAGTGCTGCGGCTGTACACCCAACTGAATCAGGTAGCGGGCCAGCTGGTTACTTTTCCGCTCCAGTTGGGCATAGGTCAGTTGCTTTTCGCCATGAACCAGCGCTATTTTATCGGCGAACCGGGCCACTGTTTCGGCGAACTGACCGGTCAGGGTTTTGTATGTACTAAACGTACAGGGGGCCGGATTAAAGCCCAATAATCGTGCTTTTTCGGCTGGCGTCACTACGGTCAGCGCGTCGACTGGCACCGTTTCGTCGGCAAGAATCTGGTCGATAAGGTATTGAAACTGGTCGACCAGGCCGTCGATCAAAAACGGTTCGTAAACGTTAGGGTTGAAGTCGAAGCTGACCCGCGTTTCGCGGCCCGGCGTTACGTTGATATTAAAATCATAATCCGTCAGAGCTACATAATTGGACTCAACCACCGAGAACGCGTGTGAGACCTTATCGTCGCCGGTGGGGAAGTTTCCGAACGACAGAATATGGTCGAAGAGGTGCTGTTTCAGTTCCGACTGGGCTTTGATCTCAGCGGGGGAGCAGTATTCGTGTGCTTCCCGGTCGAAGGCATCGGCCTGAATGGTTTCCAGCAACCCCGCCAGAGTGGTAGTCGCATCGTAACACACCCGAACGGGAATCGTGTTGATAAACAATCCGACAACCTGTGATACCCCCTCGATTACGGGCGGACGACCGGAGATGACCAGCCCGAATGTGGTATCGCGGGTGTTGTTGAGTTTGCTCAGTAAAATCCCCCAAACAGCCTGAATCAGGACACTGAAGGTCGTGCGGCTCCGTTTGGCCAGGCTTGTCAGCGACGTTACCTGACTGGCCGGTATCATAAATCCTGCCTGGCTAAAACCGGGGTGAGTCCCGGCCGACAGATTCATTTTGGGCAGACCCGTAGCGCTGGTGTAATCGGCCAGATACTGTTGCCAGAAACGGCCCGACTCCTCGCGGTCTTGAGCGTTCAGCCAGTTGATGTAAGTGCCATACTGAACGGGTTCGGGCAGGTTGTTAGCCAAGCCATTGACCAGGCCGGTATATATCGCTACGTATTCGTTCATCAGCAGGGCAATGCTCCAGCCGTCGATGATGGCGTGGTGGTAGCTCCAGATCAGCTCGAACCGCTGGTCGGCAAGTTGCAGCACCGCCACGCGCAGCAGCGATTCTTTGGTGCAGTCAAAGCCCTTTTTGCGGTCGAGGGTCTTGTACAGAGCCACGTAGGCATTCCGTTCAGACTGGTTGCCCCGCCCGCGCAGGTCCTCGTAGTAGAAACCGGCGGGCCATTCGGTCAGTACGACCTGAAGCCAGCGATCTTCTTTCTTCCGGCTGAATACCGTCCGCAGGCTGTCGTGCCGACCAACGAGTATACCCAGAGCCGTTTCCACTAACCGGGGCTGAAGATCGCCGTCGATTTGGTAGGCCTCCTGCCGGAAATACGTTTGATTTTGGTCAGCATCCAGGACGGAATCGAGCATGCTCTCCTGCATGGCCGAGGGTGCGTACACCTGCCTGATGTTACTGACGGAAAGAGTATGTGCCACGGGAAACGAGGTTAAAAGATCAGTCGAATAATGAGTTCAGTTCGCTGTTCGACAGGCGCGGTATCCCGATCATGGGCTGGGCAACCGGCTGACCAGCCGCACCTTTAGGGATCTGCGTTACCTGTTCGGCCAGTTCAGCTATGGTTCTGGCCCGCAGAATCTGACGGATCTGAACCTTGTAGCCCTTGTCGCGGAGCCGGGCCGAGATTTGCACGGCTCGGATCGAGTCGATGTTCAGCACCCAGTAATCGTCGTGCATACCTACTGACTGACCGAAGATGACCGCAAACGTTTCGGACAGGAGTTGCTCTGTCGGCGTAGGCTGGTCAGGAACTGCCGGGGGTACGGCCTGTTCCGGCGTGGTGGGTACGTTTGTCCAGCGCGACGCCAGGGCTTTCTTGTCGGTTTTGCCGTTGGTCGTCAGCGGAATAGTATCCACCTGCATCCACTGCTGAGGAATCATATACGTCGGCAGATGGCGGGATGCGTACGTTTTGAGCATCTGCGGACTAAATACATCCGCACTCTGGTAAAAAGCGATCAACTGAGCTTCCTGAGCGTTGAAAACGACCGCTACCGCGTCGATCCCGTCGAAGTTTCGCATGACCGTTTCGATCCCGTCGAGTTCGATTCGGAAGCCTTTCACCTTGACCTGCTCGTCTTTCCGGCCCAGTAGCTTGATAGTTCCATCGGGTAACCAGGCGGCTACGTCGCCGGTCCGGTATAGCCGCTCGTCAGAATTAACCGGATTGGCAATGAATCGCTGGCTGGTCAGGTCTGGCCGGTTACGATAGCCACGGGCCAGGCCGTTGCCACCGATGTAAAGCTCCCCTTCTTCGCCCGCTGGTACAGGCTGTAGATCGTCAGACAGGATGTGAATGGTCGTATTGGCAATGGGTTTGCCAATGGTGATTCGGCTCGTATCGGTAACCCGTTCAATCGTACAACCGACCGTTGTTTCGGTGGGGCCGTATTCGTTATCGATCTGAATGGCCGGGTTCATGCTGCGCAGCACCTCTACGTGGTAAGGCTGCAGGGCTTCTCCACCCACGATAATGTGCGACACGGCGGTTTTGGTGATGTTCAGGTGGCTCAGTAACCGAATGTGCGACGGGGTCAGTTTGACACTTCGTATTGATGCATTGTCCTGAAAGACAGCTTGTAACGTTTCGTCGAGATCTTCGTCGTTGTAGATAAAGAGCGTGTCACCCCGCAGCAGGGTGGCAAAAATACCCGTTACTGTCAGGTCGAAGGAGAGCGAAGTGAACAGGCCGAAATCAGCCCTACCGGTATTGCCGTAGTAGTAATCATTGGCCCAGGTGATGTAGTGAACCAGATTGTGGTTTTCAATTTCAACTCCCTTCGGCAGCCCCGTCGAACCCGACGTATAGATGATGTACGCCAGATTATTTCCTTTGCTAATCAGCGGCAGATTTGGAGTAGCCATCGCATTGTCGTATTCCGTATCGACCGTCCAGCCCGGCAGGGCCGCAGCCGCCGTCGGCAGGGTGTTGGCCAGCGTACTCATCGTCAGTACCACGGCGGGTTTACCATCGGTAATGATGTGGTCGATCAGGTTGGCGGGGTAGGCCGGGTCTATGGGCAGGTAAGCCGCGCCAGCTTTCAGCACACCGAGGATACTGATGATTGCCCAGTCTGATTTGGGCATTAGCAGGGCCACCACATCGTCGGGCCGAACGCCAAATTCGGTCCGCAACCGCCGGGCCATCTGATTGGCCCGCTCATTGACTTCGGCGTAGGTCAGCGTCTGCCCTTCAAAACTCAGGGCCGTTTGTGACGCGTATTTGGCTACGTTAGCCTCGAACAGGCTCACGTAGGTGTTGTTGGTGTCGGTATTCGTTGCGTCGATCCGTAAGGGTTCGGCGGGGGTATACACCAGTTGATCGAGAGCGTTGCTATAAAGCTGTTCGAGTCGGCTCATGTCCGCATCGTCGTACAGACCGGGCTGGCATTTCATCGTGACGACGGCCTGACCACCCGTGTTGTTGACCATAAAGTCGAAAGTGGCATTGGTACTTTCGGTGCTTTCGATGAGCGTTTCGGACGTAGCCTGGCTCGGCGAATCCGAATAAATATGAAAATCAACGTAGCTGTAATGGATGGAGAATAGTGAATCCTCCCGAGCCGTTTTGCCCAGCACCCGCATGATGTCGGTAATGGGCAGCTTGTCGAAACCCTTCTGCGCCACAATCTGCGTCTGTACCCGCTTCAGAATTTCCTGACCCGAGGCCGCTACCGGTATGTCTATACGCAGTGGCACGGTATTTAGGAAACAGCCAATCAGTTTATCGCTATTTTCAACCTCGGGCCGGGCGTGCGACACCATTCCCAGCGTGAGCGTGTCCTGCTCATTAAAGGAACGGAGCACCGCGTAGAAGGCTGCGAGGTAAACCATACCCGGCGGTACGCTGTGCTGATGGGCCAGCTTGCTGACCTGTTCGTTCGTTACGCCATCAACCTGGAAGCTGCGTTTGCGGGCAGCCTGTGCGCCATCGCCGGTGGGTGTTTTGGCAAAAGGCAGCGCCGTGGTAATGGTCTCGCTCAGGTGTTGCTGCCAGTAGGCGGCTACAGCCGCCGAGGTTTTGACGCGCTGCTGATCGACAATGAAATCCCGGTAGCTGACGGTCATTGGGATTGGCCGGTACGTGCGATCCTGTTTGAGAGCCTCATAGACCTGGCCGAGTTCGGTGAGTAGCGATGCGTTACTCCACCCATCCAGAATGGCGTGGTGGAATACCCAAAGAAGGCCGTACTGGTTCGGACTGAGCCGGTAAACGGTCAGGCGAAACAGGCCGGGTGCTTTCAGGTCGAACGGCTGGCTACGATCTTCGGCCACATAATTGGTCAGGAAAGCCCGCTGCTGATCGGTGTCGTAGGCTTGAAGGTCGGTGTAGTCAATAGTGACGTTTGCTTCCGAAAAGCGGTGTACTACCTGAACCGGCTCGGTAAAGAGCGAAATCGGCAGGCTCGTCCGCAGGATGCTGTGCTTTTGAACAAGGAGATAAAAGGCTTGTTTGAAGAGGTCGAAATCGAAAGCGGTATCTTCAATCTGGTAGAAAAACTGGTCGTGATAGATGCCTTCGCCCTCGTCGAGCAGGTTATGGTACACCATTCCCTTCTCGATTTCGCTCATGGGATAAATATCTTCCCAGTCAGCCGCCAGTTGCTGTACGGCTACCTTATCGGCCAGCATGTTGGTTTTAACCCGTTCGATCTGTTGTTCGGCATCGGCCAGCGCCGAGGTTGCCACCTGCTCGTTCTGCTGACGGGCAACGCAGGCGATAAACGAGCGTACTTCCTGGTGCTGGTAGATGTCTTTCACTTCCAGGCGCACCGAGAGTGACTTATTCAGGGCGTTAATCAGGCGAATGGCCTTGATGGAGTCGCCACCGATCTGGAAGAAGCTATCGGTCAGTCTGATCGGCTTTTTGGCCAGAACAGTCTCGAAGGCGGCCAGTACCAGTTTGTGTAATTCGCTGGTTTCAGAAGTCGTTTCGGGTTGCTCATCATCCTCCCACGCGGGCAGACTCATCGATAACAACGCTTTCCGGTCGATCTTGCCCGTTGCCGTTACCGGCCACTGCTCAACACAATAGTACTCGGAAGGCAGCATGTAGCCGGGCAACACGGCACCCAGGCTCACCTGCCATTCGTCGAAGCTCAGGGGACGGTTTAACCGGCTGCTATAGTAACAAACCAGCGACCGTTCCATACCGGAATCACGCACCAGAACGATGCCCTGCTCAACGCCGACCACGTCGGCCACGGCGCGTTCTATTTCGCCCAGTTCGATGCGGTAACCCCGCACCTTCACCTGATTGTCTAACCGGCCACCGTATTCGATTTCACCGGCTTCGGTCCATCGGCCCCGGTCGCCACTGCGGTACAACCGACCACCCAGTGCAACCTCGGTTCTAAACCGGTCGGCGGTGAGTTCGGGCTGGCCCACGTAGCCCTGTGCCACGCCAACGCCCCCGATCCAGATTTCGCCCCACACGCCTTTGGGCTGGAGTTGCAGACCGGCATCCACGACCCATAGCTGGGTATTGTCGATGGGCCGACCAATGGGAATAATCGATTCATTCCCATTCGTTTCGTAATAACTCACATCAACGCTGGCTTCGGTGGGGCCGTACAGGTTATGCAGGGCCACGTTGGGCAACTGACGGTGGTGGTCGGCAACGCTGACCGCCGACAGGGCCTCCCCGCTGGCAAAGATCTGCCGCAGGCTACTCAATCGTTTTACCAGCGTGTCGGACATTGACTCCAGAAATACCTGGAACATGCCCGGTACGAAATGCAGGGTGGTAACGCTGTGTTTTTCAATCAGATCCACCAGAGCCGCCGGGTTGTAAATGTCGGTCTGACGGCATAGTATCAATTGCCCTCCCGACAGCAGCGGCAGGAAGAATTCCCAAACCGACACATCGAAAACATAGGGAGTCTTCTGCAAAATAATCTCCTGCGCGTCGAAGCCATACATCCGGCCCATCCACAGCAGGCGGTTGACCACCCCCCGGTGCGCCAGGGCCACCCCTTTGGGACGACCCGTTGAGCCGGACGTGTAAATAACATACGCGGTCTGGTCGGCCAGCACCATCACGTCTACGGGTTGCTCGCTCAGCGAGGCCCGTTTGACCTGTTGCGGGGTTACTTCGATCAGATTCGTCAGACCCAGCGGGGCCAGTGTACCGGCCTGATCGACCAGCACCACGTTTACGCTGGCATCGCTGAGTTGGTAGGCAATGCGCTCCGGGGGAAACTGAACATCGAGCGGCACGTAGGCGCAACCCGTTTTGAGGATACCCAGCAAACTGGCTACCTGCCAGCCTGACCGGTCGAGCAGCAGACCTATCCGTTGTCCGGGCCGTACGTCGGCCACCTCCAGCAAATAATGGGCAATCTGGTTGGCCCAGGCATCGAGTTGGGCGTAGGTCCAGGTCTGATCGTTTTGCCGGAGGGCAACGGCTTGTGGCGTTCGCTGCGCCTGTTGCTCGATGAGGCTGACGAGTGTTTCTTCCTGCGGAAAGGGATAGTCCGTCTGGTTATAGGCCAGCAGTTCGGTCCGTTCTGGGGCCGTGAGCAGATTGAGCTGGCTGATGGGCGCGGTTGGGCGCACACAGGCCTGGTCGAGCAGTTGCTCGAAGTGGCCCAGCATCCGTTCCATCCGTACGGCGTCGAATAAATTCAGGTCGTATTCGAGGGCGATCTCCATCCCCGCATCGTGGATGGAAACGAGCAGGCTGATGTCGAATTTGCTGGTGGACGCATCCACCTCGAACGGCTTCATGGTTAACCCCGCGGCATCCTGATCGCCATGCACCGCCGACATGTTCTTTACATTCAGGAAGACGTCGAAGAGCGGAGAGCGGGTGCTGTCGCGGGGAATGGGCAACTCCGTCAGCAGTTGATCGAACGGATATTGCTGGTACGACAGGTCGGCCAGTGTGTTTTTGCGTACTTTCTGGAGCAGATCGGCAAACGATTCGTCGGGCGAAACGGCCGTGCGCAGGGCAACGGTGTTGATAAAGACCCCGATCAGATGTTCGACATCCTGATGCGTACGACCCGCCACCGGCGACCCGATGATGAGCTCTTTCTGCCCGGTATAGCGATACAGCAGCGCGTTCAGCCCCGCCAGCAACGTCATAAACAGGGTGCTGCTCTGTTCGTCCGAGAACGTCCGTACCTGATGCAGCCACTCGGCCGACATGGTCCTTTTAATCGTCCGTCCCTGATAGGTACGCACGGTGGGCCGGGCGTAATCGGTCGGGAATTCCAGCACCGGAATCTCCCCGGCAAACCGGTTGTGCCAGTACTGCCGGGCTTCGTCCAGCTTACCGGTCTGGCGCTGCTCTTCCTGCCATACCGCAAAATCCTTGTACTGAACGGGTAGCGCCGGTACGTAGGCCGGGCTGTTGGTCAGGTAGCTGTTGTAGAAAATGACGAGTTCGTTGAAGAGCAGGTGCATCGACCACTCATCGCTGATGATGTGGTGCATGGTTAGCACGACCACGTGGCGGTCGGGGGTATGCCGAACCAGCGAACCGCGCAGTAATGGCCCAACGGCGAGGTCGAATGGCTCGTTGTGCTGCGCCGATGCCAGGGCCCGTGTCCGCTCCTGCTGATCGTCTGTCTCTGACAGGTCGTGCAGCACGAGTGTGAAGGGTTTGTCAGATACCGGGTGGATAACCTGCTTTGGTTCGCCATCGACATTGAGGAACGTGGTCCGTACGTTTTCATGGCGTTCAATTACGGCGGCAAAGGCCCGTTGCAGCATCGGGTGGTTCAGGGGACCTTCCAGCACGAACGAAACGGCGTTGTTGTAAGCAACTGTGCCGGGCTGGAGTTGATCGAGAATCCAGATCCGGCGTTGTGCTCCCGATACCGGATAATGAGACTGTCCGGCGTTGGCCCGAACCAGCGCGCTCGTTACCGTCCGGGTCTGACGTTTTTCGTCTACCAGACTGGCCAGTTCGGTAACGACACCGTTTTCGAAGAAGTCCTCGAAGTTGAGGGCGATGCCAAATGCCTGGTTGATGCGGTTCAGTACCTGACTGGCCATCAGGGAGTGGCCACCCAGGTCGAAAAAATTGTCGTCGGGTTTGATCTGATCGGTCTTAAGCACGTCTTTCCAGTAGCCGATGATCTTGTCGGTCGTGGTGCTTAGCCCGTCAATGTAGCTGGCCAGCTGACCCAGTTCCGGGAAATCGAAGATATCTTCAAAATCAAGGTGGATGCCGAATTGCTGGTTAAGGCGGTTGATGACTTTGGTGGCCAGCAGCGAGTTACCACCCGACCGGAAGAAATTATCGGTCCGTCCAAACGAAGTCGTATCCGGCAGCACGTCGGCCCACAGCGTAGCAATGGTCGTTTCGGTAGCCGTAGCATCGGCATCGGTCAGTTTGGGCGCGGGCTTTTGCGGCTCGGCGGTAGCTGTTTCGGGCGTGTTGAGTCGGGGCGATTCGCGAATCCAGCAGCGGGTCTTTTCAAACTGGTAGGTAGGCAGGGCAATACGCTCGCCCGGACGCCCATCGGCGACCGACTTCCAGGCGATAGCAGCACCGGTCTGGTAAAAATAGCTGAGTAACAGGCTGGCCGGATCGCTCAGATCAGCGTTGGGTCGCAGCGTCTCGAATACCTTGCCCACCTGCGGGTGAGTCTGCAACCGGGTGATGATGGGGCAGCAGGGCAGAGCCGACAAGAAAAGTACCGGTTCCGTTTGCTGACTGACTAATTTATCTACCCGCTCAGTCAGGTCATTGGGCAGGCTGGTGGGTTGCTCACGCACCTGCGTCACGCCCTGCGCCAGCGTGAGTCGTCCATTCAGCACGTCGACCACGACTTTACCAAGACCCACGGCCAGCATGGCATCTTTGGCGATACCGAAGGTCGTCAGCATTTGGGCGAAGGCGTACTGGAACGCAAAATTTTGCATACTCACCGAAAGTGTCAGTTCGGACGCGAGGGCCAGACACGCTTCGTAGGGTTGCCGGAACGCGGTGTACTTTCTGAATGCGTCGATGGTATTATCGGCCAGTTTCCCGTTCTCCGAGAGAATCAGGACTACTTTCTGACCGGCTGGCAGGGCGGTTGGCACGCGCACTCCGGTCAGCTGCCGCTTCAGATCCGGCAGGTTATTGACCCGCAGTGCGACCCGGTAGGGATAGTGCTTGCGACCGGTAGCCAGTGTAAAGCTGATGTCGGCCAGATCGGCATTGGTATAGTTGTCCAGACATTGCGATAAAGCTACCAGGTTACGCGTCAGGCCCGCCGATGTTTTCGACGATACCGGAATGAGATACGTGTCCAGGCTGATTGGCTTAGCCGTTGCGGCCCGGCGGGGGGCTTCCTGCAAAACGGCATGGGCATTGGTACCACTCAGGCCCATCGAACTGACCGCAGCCACCAGGGGCTTACCGTCGGTAGTCTCCCAGGGTCGGAACGTATCGTTGACAAACACAGCCGCCTTGTCGAAGTCGATAAGTTTACTGGGTTCATCGAAGTTGACGGCTGGAAACATAGCCCGGTGTTTCAGGGCCAGTACGGCTTTTATCAGGCCTGCCATGCCAGCCGCCATCCGGGCGTGTCCAAGATTAGCCTTGACGCTCGAAATAGGACACTTTTGGGCCGTGGTCGGGTAGGCTGAAAAGACCAGATTGAGACCACCCACCTCGATGCTGTCGCCAAGTTGCGTACCCGATCCGTGGGCTTCTATAAAGCCAACTTCCTCGGGCGTTACGCCCGCCTTTTGCCAGGCTTTCCGAATAACGGCGGCCTGAGCGGCCGAGTCGGGTGCGGTCATACTGGCTGACCGGGCCGCATTGTTGTTAATGGCCGTGCTTTTAATGACGGCCTGTATGTTGTCCTGATCGGCGAGGGCACGGTCCAGACGTTTCAGCAGCAGACAGCCCACAACCTCACCGTACGACATACCGTTGGCGTGCGCTGAGAATGCCCGGGATTTGCCATCGGGCGAGGCTACGTCGAAATCGTATTCATTTTTGATGGGAAATAATTCCAAATTGGCGGCTCCTACGATAGCCTGTTCGCAGTTGCCCAGTATGAGTTCGCTACAGGCGTGGTGCAGGGCTACCAGCGACGACGAGCAGGAGGTGTCGAACACGCAGGCTCCGCCCAGGAAATTGAACGACCGGCTTATCCGGCTGGCAACAAATTCACTGGTGTTGCCAGTCAGCAGCGTCGGCACAAATTCGTCGGCATGTTCGTGATAGCGGAGTTGGGTTTCGGCTATGTACACGCCCGTTTCTGACCCATTCAGATCGTCTATGCTGTAGCCCGCGTTTTCAATAGCTTCGTAGGATACTTCGAGCAGTTGCCGCTGGTGCGGGTCCATTGTTTGTGCCTCTCCCATGACAATGCCAAACAGTGCATGGTCAAACCGATCGATCTCGTCCATGTAGCCCCGAACGCAGTATGTGGCCTCAGAATCGAGGGTGGTTGACGTCAGACGTTCGGTCGAGATGGGCCGTAAACTATCTTTTCCCGCTTTGAGGTTATGATACAATTCGTCGATTGTTCGGGCGCCGGGAAACCGGCCCGCCATGCCAATGATTGCAATGTCGGTAGTCATGAATACAGTGTTTATGCGGGAGAAAGGGAGTCAAAGTCAGCCAACAACCTGGCGGCACAGGGCTTCGCCGTACCGACTCCCATTTGCTGCTTTTGGGAATCAGTAACTGTTGGATTGCCGGGTCGAACGAACCTGAGTGGGGCACCGTCTCCGGTGGCTCGTGCTGATCAGCGATTCAAAATTGTTGCAGAATGTTCTGCCCAAAAACTATTTGATACAAAGGCGGCTATACCCTATACGAATCCATAGTTTCAGGGCTTTAGCCCTTCCCAAACGACCTTCTCTACCCGGAGCTACCGATCACCACCAATGCAAAAGCCGCCCCCTACGGAAGGAGACGGCTTTTGGATGTAAATATGAGCTAAGCTTGCTCTATTGAGCCATGACTTCCTGATTCAGTATGGCAACTGACAGCATCGGCTTCGTGCCGATGTATTCATGCAGGGTTTCATCGCACCAGACGTAACGCAAACCGTTGTCGGCTGCCCAGACCGTAGCTGACTGGACATCCGGGAAGAAACCTGTTCCGTTGCCGTTGGCGCTGGTATTGCAGATCACCGGCACCCCACTCCAGATCTCGAACGCTTCGATCAGGGCCGTCACCACCGGATTGTCGGTGGCCTTGATTGTCTGGAGCCGGGCCGTTTGGTCGAGGTGGCAGATGGCGGGAATGCGGTCCAGCCACTCCGGCTTTACGAGGTGATCGAACAACATGTACGGATCGGGGGTGCCGGGAACAAACATGTCTGGTGCGCGGCTTTCCAGGCAAATGGGCGAAATAGGGCGGTAATCTTCGCGTTTCTTGGCCCGGTTCAACACCGTTTTCATGGCCGGACTCAGGGGAGAAGCCACGATGCTGCGGTTGCCCAGTGCCCGTGGCCCCAGCTCGGCCCGGTCGTTGAGAAACACAACCGGCTCATTCGATTCGGCCAGTAGTTTACCCAGTTCAGCAACAGAGCAGGTGACCGATTTCCAGTCTGCATTGCCTTCATTGGTAACGATCATGGGGCCACTATATACATTCCACGACAGGGCCGACTGGCCCGTCAGGTTAAACAAAGCCGCGCAGGCTACGCCGACCGCGCTACCCGAGTCGTTGGGGAAGGGTGGTACGTACACCCCGTCAAACGCCCCACTGCTACGAACGGCACTGTTCCACTTAATGTTAAGCGCGCAGCCACCCGCCATGCACAGGTTACGGCCGGGCTTTTTCATCCGGGCTATTTTCTTGGCGAGTTTTTCGACCAGCAGTTCCTCCATAAATACGTGGAATGAACTGAGGATGTCCTCGTCCGAGAAGTTGTAGTTGGCAATGCGCCGTTTGAATTCGTTGGCAAACACGTTGGCAAAACCCATTGGCGCGTTGTAATGGGTTGCGTAGATCTGCTCGAATATTGGAAACATTTCCCGGCGCACTTCACCCAGGGCAATGTAGGCCATTACTTTCCCCGCCGTTGACAGGTTGTCCTTGGCGAAGCCGCTTTTCACTTTAAAGGGACCGAAGTGCTGCGAAAAAATGGTGTAAATATTGCCGATCAGCAGAAAGAGCGGCCCCAGGTTATCAATCTGTTTAGTGTCGGCATTGACGTAGTAGAGCCGGGGATACATGCCCCCGTCCCAGACCAGTACATACGAACTCTCACCGGCTGCGGCAAACGGACTGGTGCAGTAGGCACCCATGATGTGTCCCGTTACGTGCAGGTAGCTCTGGTAGGGCAGCGACTGGCCCTCGATCTTTAGCCCCTCGAAATTCCAGGCCTCCAGCACATTGTCCGTCGGGCTGGTTTCTTCATAATGTGTTACATCCAACTGGAACGGTACGCCATTGTGATGGGCGTCCAGCCGGTTTACAGATGGCCCTACTTCCAGGCGGGGTTGAATGGCCAGTTCGTTCTGATCGGTGCCGCCCCAGCCATCGACAGCAAACACGTCTACGTCGGAAAGGCGGTAGTTGTGTTCGCGCAGGATGTCGGCAATGACAGACGTTTCGTCGATACCGGTAAAGCGGGGGTTGTTATCCCGTTTTTCCATTTCGACGCTAAACACCAGGTGTCCGTCTTCGATAACAGCAACAGCACCATCGTGCGTTAATTTCAAGCCACAGATAATCATAGTTGTAGGAAATAAAATAGATGAAGGGAAACGTTAAAAATCAATTTCTTCGGTTTGGGCAATGGCCATTACAGGCTGGCTATCGAAGCGGCTGCCCATCCGTTGCGTCAACTGCCGGATGGTTGGGTTGCTGAAAATTTCGTGGATATTCAGGCTTACCGGATAGGCATCGGTCAGTAGCTTATGCAGGGCAATGACGCGCACGGAGTTAAGGCCATACTCAAACAGGTTATCCGTCAGGCCGATGATTGGTACCTTGATAACCTGGCAGACCAGTTTCGTGATCTGTTTTTCGAGGTCGGTTGCGGCCTGTTGCGGTACACTCGTCGGCTGCGACAGCAGGCTCCCCAGCCCTGGAGAAAGGGCGTTTCGGTCAACTTTCTGGTTGGCCGTCATGGGCATGGCCGTTACCCGCAGAAAACGGGCCGGTATCATGTAAGATGCTACATGACGCCCTACATGTTGCCGGACATCCTCGACAAGTATATCCCGATCCGTGACCAGGTAGGCTACCAGTTCCTTATCGTTATGGCCCCCGTCGCAGACCGTAACCACGGCCTGGCTGATGCCTGCGTAACCGAGCAGTACGTCTTCGATCTCGCCCAGTTCGATCCGGTGTCCGTGAATCTTGACCTGGTTATCGATACGGCCCAGAAACTCGATCTCGCCGTTGGCCAGCCAGCGACCTCGGTCGCCGGTGCGGTACATCAGGCAATTTTCGTCGGTGAGGTTCGGCACAAATTTGGCGTTCGTCAGGTCGGGCCGGTTGAGATATCCTTTGGCCAGCCCCGCCCCGGCAATGCAGATCTCGCCAAAAACACCCAGACCGCATAAATTGCCTGTTGGATCGACGATGTACACCTGCGTGTTGGCAATGGGTTTGCCAATGGTTGCCAGATCGGCCACGGTCTGTACCGGCTGGATAACTGAATAGATCGTGGTTTCAGTGGGGCCGTAGAGGTTCCAGAGTTCCCGCCCACGAATCAGCAGTTGCTCACCCAGCAGACGGCTTAGTTTTTCGCCACCGGACAGGATCCCCATTTTTTTATGGCCTTTCCAGCCCGTATCTACCAGCATCTGCCATAAACTCGGCGTTGCCTGCATGAGGTCAGGCTGGTCCTGTTCAATCAGGGCCGCCAGCCGGACCGGATCCTGAATATCGGCTTTACTGGCTATCCGAACCGATGCGCCGTTGAGCAGCGGCAGGAAAAACTCTATTACCGAAATGTCGAAGATAAACGTCGTTACCGACAGGAAAACCTGACCCGGGCCCAGGCCAAAATAAGCCTGTATACTAAACAGAAAATTCAGTACCGACCGGTGGCAAATTTCTACCCCCTTTGGCTTGCCCGTCGAGCCGGACGTATACATAACGTACATGCGCGACTGGGGCGGCAACAACACCGCCGGATTGGTCGTGGACTGACTGGTCTTTAATACTTGTTCGATGTAAGCAACATGCCGGACTGCCGTAGCTACCTCGCCTACAAGCTGGCTGGCTAATATAATCTGTACACCACTGTCGTTCAGCATATACCGAATTCGCTCAGCGGGCAGGTCGGCGGCAACGGGCAGGTAGGCGGCCCCGGCTTTCATGATACCCAGGAGAGCAATGAGTGTATAGTCGGAGCGGTCGGCCATGACCGCCACCAGATCGTCGGGCCCGACGCTCTGTTCGGTAATCAGGTAATGGGCCAGTTTGTTAGCGTGTTCGTTCAGTTGGGTGTACGTGTACGACCGTTGTTTATAGCGCAGAGCTACCGCGTTGGGAGTGCGGGTAACCTGTTCCTCAAAGTGTTTATGAACAGGTAAACTCAGGTCATATGCCTGATCGGTCCGGTTGAAATCGACCACCACCTGCTGTTGTTCGCTGGCCGATATCATAGTCAACTCACCGACCAACTGCTCCGGTTGGCTGATCAACTGGTCCAACACGTTTTCCAGGTGCGTTAGCATCCGGTCAATGGTGTTTGCCTCGAATAGGTCGGTGCAGTATTCGATCGTAACCGCCAGGTCGTTGGCTCCTGATTCGATGTAAAAACTCAGGTCGTATTTACTGGAAATGTCCTGGGTGGCAAACGAGGTAGCCCGGTACCCGGCAATGGTATAGTCCCGGTCAGTCATTACGTGATTCTGTACGGCCAGCAACACATCGAATAAAGGAGACCGGCTCAGGTCGCGGTGCAGGGCGAGTTCGTCGATCAACTGGTCGAACGGAAACTGCTGATGAGCATACACCTGAATCGTCTGGGCTTTGATCTGCGCCAGCAAATTGGCCAGCGTCTGCTGGTCATCGAGTTGGGTACGCAGCCCCACCACATTTATGAATAACCCGATCTGATCCTCCAGTGTCCGATTGGTCCGGCCGCTGAATGGCGACCCCACCATCAGATCACGCTGCCCGGTGTAGCGGTAGAGCAACAGGCCGATGGTGGCCCGCAACAGCATAAATAGCGTGTAACCGTTGGCTTCGCCGTAGCGCAAAGCCGCCTGAGTCAGGGCTGGGGGCAACGACCGGTGGCAGATGGCACCCCGGTAGCTCTTGAGCGCGGGCCGGGGTTTGTCGGTGGGCAAATCCAGGGTGGGTAACGGCCCGGCCAGTTGGTTTCGCCAGAAGGCGTGGGCCTGCCGGTGGGCGTCGCTGCTGGTCTGTTCCTGCTGCCAGGCCACAAAATCCTTGTACTGAACGGGTAAAGCTGGTAAGTTAACCGACTGACCGGCCACGAGCTGTTCGTACGCCTGAATCAACTCGTCCATCAGTACGTTCATCGACCAGCCATCGGCAATCAGGTGGTGAATGCTCACCGTCAGCAATGTCTGCTGGTTGGGCAGCATCATGATTTTAGCCCGCAGCAGGGGTCCATTGACCAGGTCGAAGGGTTGGCGGTGTTCATCGGCTACCCATTCGTTGCGTTCCGCAGTTGTGACGTCGGACGCATCGCGGCATGACCAGCCCGGTTTAGTCGTATCTGGTGGGTTAATTACCTGCCGGGGACCGTCGGGATGGCTGTAGAAGGTGGTACGGAGGGAGTCGTGGCGGTTGTAGACCGCGTTGAGTGCCTGCTCAACCCAAACGGGATTCAACACGCCTTCGATCTGGGCGGCCAGTACCATGTTGTAAGCCAGATGGGCATCGCTGAACTGGCTGAGGAACCAGATGCGCTGCTGCATCTGAGAGAGTGGATAATCGGCCTGGGTCGGAATAACCACGATGCCGCCTGGCGTATCTTTCGGGGTACCCGTTGGGGCAAGCAGCGGCTCGATATAACCGGCCAGTTGGCGGACGGTTCCATACTCAAAAATAGTGTCGAGCGAAATGTCAAGATCGAAGAGGTCGGCCAGTCGGTTGGCAACCTGCGCCCCGTTGATGGAGTGTCCGCCGATTTCAAAAAAGTCATCGTCGGCATCCACAGCGGTTGCTTTTAGAATATCGCGGAAAACGGCACGTATCCGATCCATTACCGGCATATCGTCTGAAATTGGCTGTTGTACGGGTGCTACCGGGGGCTGTGCAGTCGGTTCAGTTGGCAGACTTTTCGGGGTATCGGTTACTGAGTCTGCCACGGTAACGGCCTCGAAAGGCCAGCACCTGACCCGCTCGAATGGATAGGTTGGGGCATCCGTGCGGCTATATCCTTGGGATTCGTAAAGAGTTTTCCAGGCAATTGGCAGGCCCGCGTTATAAAGGGCCGTCACCCGTAGCGGACTGGCCGTGGCCGAATCGGCCAGCGAAATGACGGTAGCCGATGTAGCCACGCTGCGCAGACACGATGCTAAACGACTACCGTAGCCCGGTTCGATAAATACCAGATTCGGATATTTGGCCGATAGCGTCTGAATGGCCTGTTGAAGTTTTTCCGGGTCGGCATCTTCCCCTACCGGCAGTCCATTCATATCTAATTGCGCCACCACCTGCGGAATGGTCTGTTTGCCGCTAACGATTTCACGTACCAGTTTTCCGATTCCGTTAGTAATCATGACGGTAGCGTTGACGCCTATTTTTTCCAGAAAACGGACTATTGCCACCTGTTGAAGTATTTTTTCAACGAATGGTTTCATCATACCCGGTGTGACTTCAGCCCGCACCGACTCATAAATAGTCTGAAACAGCGGCTCGCTGGTGAGCCATTGGGCCACATTAGCCGTCGATACGGCGTCATCGGCCAGCAACAGCACAACCACTGCCGGGGTATTATCAACCGGTTTTATAGCCAGTCCAGCCAGGTCGGCCAGTTGGTTGAGCAGGTCATTTTTGTCCGTAGCCGTAATGGCGGCCCGGTAGGCATAATCACTCCGCCCTGTGTTGAGGGTATAGACCACATTTTGCCAGTCGCAGTCGTTGGCCAGCAGACTTTCCCGAATGCGCTGCGCGTATGCACCGAGTGCCTCCGGCGATTTGGCCGATAGCTTCAACCGGACGGGTAGCTTGTCCGACGGCGTGTCGGCCACTGGTGTGTTACCTTCTTCCAGCACGATGTGGACGTTGGTGCCACTCAGCCCAAACGAACTCACACCACACCGGCGCGGCACGTCGGCTTCGGGACACCAGTCGGCCAGTTTGGCATTGACGTAAACGGCAGAATCGGTCAGATCGATAAAGGGGTTAAGCTGGGTGAAGTGCAGTGAAGGAAACAGTTCTTTCGCCTGCAACGACAGCACCGCTTTCAGCAAACCGGCGATACCAGCGGCATTGTCGAGGTGGCCGATATTGGTCTTTACGCTACTGACAGCGCAGAAATTTCGTTTGTCCGTTGCCGTTTTGAAGGCGTCTATAATCCCTTTCATCTCGATGGGATCACCCAGTTTGGTGCCGGTACCGTGGGCTTCGATGTAGGTGATGGTGGCCGGATCGACAGCCGCCCGTTTCCAGGCTTTGGTGATGACTTCGGTCTGGGCAGCCGGGCTGGGGGCCGTTAGCCCATTGGAGCGGGCACCGTCTTGGTTGGCGGCACTCCCCAGAATAACGGCCAGAATCGGGTCCTGGTCGGCCACCGCCTGGTCATAGCGTTTTAGCAGTACCATGCCCCCGCCTTCGCCGATACTGGTGCCGTTGGCTCCGGCATCGAATGTCCGTGCCTTTCCGTCCGGCGACATAATACCCAGCGCGTCGCTTTTTTGGCGTTCAAAGAAACCCGTCATTACGCTGATGGCTCCGGCCAAGGCGTAGTCGATTTCGCCATAAATCAGTTTCTGGCAGGCTTCGTGCACAGCCGCCAGGGCAGACGAACAGGCCGTGTCGATCATGTAGGCTGGGCCGGATAGGTTCAGAGAAAAGGCAATCCGACCGGCAAACAACGCGGGCAGGTTGCCGGTCTGAACCGCCGGATTATTAATATCATTGACTAAGGTGTAATAGTCAGCCTGGGGTTTGGCTCCCAGAAAAACGCCCGTATTGGAGCCGCTCATGGTCGCCAGACCGTACCCAGCCCGTTCAATGGCCTGACAGGCTAGTTCCAGCCCGATCCGGTGCATAGGGTCCATGCAGTTCGCATCCTGTTTCGACAGCCCAAAGAAGGCATGGTCGAACTGAGCAACCTCCTTCAGCGCGCCCGTTAGCTGGTATTTATTTTCTCCCGTAGGCAACCGCGAGTCGGTCAGGCGGTTGTCAGGCACAGCCCGGACACTGTCGCGCCCGGCACTCAGATTTTGACCGAAATGGTTCAGGTCCGTTGCCTCCGGGAAATAGCCACTCATGCCAATAATGGCCACTTTATGCTGGTTTGTTTTCATGGTGTTGTATGATTTTTCGGGCTGGTTGGTCAGACATCGAAAGCTGCTATTTCGACGGGTTGGGAGACAGGGAATAAATGATTACTCAGACTCTGGATGGTATTGAATTTGAACAGATCGGCCAATACCAGACCGTTCTGTGGAAATTCCTTCTGTAGTTCGCTGAATAGCACGACCATTTTGAGGGAGTTGCCCCCCACCTGAAAAAAGTCGTCGGTAAACCGGACTGTCTGCCGCATCAGGATCTTTTGCCAGATCGCCAGCAGTCGTTTTTCGAAGTCCATACGCTCCCCCGAAATCCTGCCAACCCGAAACGGATCGACTGCTGATGCTTCGGTTTTATCGATGGTTTCTGCCAGGCTGTCCAATGCCGTTACTGGTCGGGGCAGTACAAAAATCAGGTCGGGCGGAACGGTACCCGAAAAAATGGGTAGTCGGCTCATGGGCTTGTTGGGTTGTCGGCGACCGTGGTCGAGCAGATGGCTGAAATGACCCATGAGTCGTTCCATGCGCCCGGCCTCAAACAGGCCGGGGTCGTAGGTGAAGTCGATAGTCAGGGTCTCGCGGGCTTCCTGCACATCCACCAGCCAGTCAAATTTGCAGGGGTGGTAGGCAAACGGATAGTCCCGAACGGTCAGGGCTGTCTGGGGGGACAGGCAGCTATTGAGTTGCTCGATCAGTTCTTCGTTCTGCATGGTAAAGGCTATGTCGAACAGCGAACCCCGGCCCGAACGGCGGGATAGTTTCAGCTCGTCGACGAGGTCATCCAACCCATAGGCCTGTTGCTCGTAGCCCTCCACAACAGTTTCCTTGACCCGTTGCAGTAAATCGGCGAAGGAGTCCTGCCGGTTTATGCGATTTCGAATAGGTAATGTATTGACGTACAGGCCTATTTGATCGTCCAGTTGCCAGTGTGTCCGGCCAGCCGACGGGCAGCCGATGATCACATCGGGCGTGTTGGCATAGCGATACAGCAGGGCATTCAGGGTAGTTAGCAATACCACATATAGGCTTACGTCCTGCTGCCGGGCAAAGGCACGCAGGGTATCGATATCCGTTTTGCCCAGGACGTGCCGGATGGTAGCGCCTTCTGACGTCCGGGTAGCGGGTCGGCTGAAGTCAGGCCGCAGATCGACCGGGGCGATGTCACCCGCCATCTGGTTGAGCCAGTACGCACGGGCATCGGCCCAGTAGGCTGTTTCCCGCACGGTCGTTTCCCATTCCACAAAATCACAGTACTGAATGGGCAACGGATCAATGGGGGCCGGTGTGGTCTCCAACAGCGCGTTGTACCGGCCAAACAGATCCCGCATCAGGACTTCCATCGACCAGCCATCGGCAATGATATGATGCATCACCAGCGATACTATGTGCTCCTGATCGGCCACACGCCACGTGTTCACGCGCCACAGCGGGCCATCTTCCAGACTGAATTCGGCGTCGATAACCGCGGGCATTGCCGCATTGATGTACGTTTCCGGTTCGGCCAGATGCCGGATGTCTTCCTGCTTATACACCGCACCAGGCTCCGGGTTAATCACCTGATACGGAATCCCATCCAGCGCCCGAAAAACGGTCCGCAGGCTTTCATGTCGCAGGGCTAAATCGTACCAGGCCTGCCCAAAGGCCATTTCATTCAGCGGACCGCTGATCCGACACGCGAATGGCATGTGATATGCCTGGCCGGAGCCACTGATCTGGTGGGTCAGCCAGATTCGTTTCTGGGCTGACGATACCTCATAGCGGGCTTTTGGCGTCGCTTTCGGAATCGTACTGAACCGGATGCGTTCGCTGGTCAGACACGCGATGAGTGCTGCCTTATTCTGGCGAATTTCCTGCAACAGATCGGCCGTCAGGGCTTCTTTCCGGCCATTGATCTTGAGGTTATCATCGACTACAGCCACCTCGATGTGCAGGGTGCGAAGCTGTTGGAGAAGTTCGGTTGCTTTCATAGTATTATTTCCTCCATGAGCTGGCTGGCCTGATCCGGCAGGGCCATCGGCGGCATGATCGGGCTAATTTCACGGGACAGGCTGCGTACCGTTGGGTGCTGAAAGATTTTAGAAACGGGTACGCTGATACCCAGTTGTTTGCGGAGTTGCGTAACCAGTTTGGTAGCCCGCAGCGAGTGTCCTCCTATGTCAAAGAAATTGTCGTCGGGAGTGATCTGCTGACGCGACAGTACCTCCTGCCAGATGCCCATCAGCGTTTGTTCGAGGGCCGTAGCAGGTGCCAATTCGAGCGGGGCCAATGAGGTCTGTTCGGTGTTTATCTGCCGCAGGGCATCGCGGTCGGTTTTGCCATTCGGCGTAAGCGGCATCCGGTCCAGCCAGATAAACCGGTCCGGAATGGCGTGTGCCGGCAATACCCGTTGCAGGGCCGGGCGTAGGTCGTTGTCGTCCAGTTGGGATTCGCTGACGTAGTAAGCAACCAGCCGCTTATCAGCCGAGGCAGACTCAACCAGCACCACCGCCTGCCGAACGCTGGGGTACCCCATCAGGGCATGTTCGATTTCACCCGTTTCGATGCGGTAGCCGCGAATTTTAACCTGATTGTCGGATCGGCCCAGGCAGGCGACCGTGCCGTCGGGCAGCCACTTGCCGAGGTCTCCCGTTTTGTACAGCCGCTGCCCCGCTGCAAACGGACTGGCGATAAACTTCTCGGCGGTGAGCTTCGGCTGATTCTGGTAGCCCGTCGCCAGTCCAGCCCCGCCGAGATAAATTTCGCCTTCAACCCCAATGGGTACGAGCCGAAGCTGAGGATCGAGGATGTAAACACTCGACTGCGCAATAGGCTTGCCGATGGGGATCGACCCCGTGCCGACTGTGTCGATTTGGTGGCAAAGGGAGAATGTGGTGTTTTCGGTTGGGCCGTAGCCGTTGATGAGTTTGATGGCCGGGAAATTCTTTTTTACCAGGGCGATATGGGGAGGAGACAGGGTATCTCCACCCACCAGCAGCCATTCCAGCCCGGCAAAGAGCATGGGGTCGGCATCGACTACCTGATCGAACCAGGCTGCTGTCATCCACATCATCGAAATGCGCCAGCGTTGCAGTGCCTGTTTCAGTAAGGTGGGGTCGAGTAAGGTGTCATGGGCAGCGAGACAAAGCTGGCCACCATTGAGGAGCATCCCCCAGATTTCAAACGTGGTAGCGTCGAACGACATGGCCCCGGTCATCAGGAGCCGGTCGGTCGGCTTGAAGGTGATGTAGTCAGGCTGGTGAACCAGACGGACCACGCCCTGATGTTCGATCAGAACGCCCTTGGGCTGTCCCGTCGAGCCGGAGGTGTACATGATGTAGGCTAACTGACCGGGGGTAGCGCGGTTGGGCAGGGAAGGAACAGCAACCAGAGCTGGTACCGTCTGCACATCAATTACTTCACCCATAAACACGTCCATTGCGGTAGTGCAGAGGGCGTTGTCGGTCAGCACCAGCCGTACCGCCGAGTCTTCCAGCATGTACGAAATGCGGGTGTGCGGGTGGGTGCTGTCGATGGGTACATACGCGCCACCTGCTTTCAGAATACCCAGCATACCAACAATAGCCCAGGCGGACCGACTCGTGAGTAAACCGATTTTTTCGCCGGTTTCCACGGCAAACTCCCGTTCGAGATACCCGGCTACGCGGTCCGACCAGGCATCCAGTTGGGCATAGGTCCAGGTACTGGCTTCGTCCTGAATGGCGGTAGCAGCCGGCGATTTGGCCACCTGCCGGGCAAAAAGCGAGGTGATGGTTTCGGTCGAGGGGGCTTCCGCCCACGCATTTCCCCAGGCCAGCATCTGCTGTTGTTCGGACGTGGTCATATAATCGATCTGGTTGAGCAGGCTATTGGGATTCGCCAGTACCGCTGTCAGGATGATCTCATAGTGCATCAGTAGCTGTTCGATCTGGTTAGCTGTAAACAGGCCCTGATCGAACCGGACTCGCACCGTGCGGGTGGGATGGGCAGCCGACACCGTAATGTCGAGGTCGTATTTCGGGGTGGTGGCGGGTTCGGTGGCGTTTGTCAGTTGTAGACCGGCGAGCTGGTGCCGCTGGGTTGTGACATCCCAGGCGGTATCCTGTAGCGTGAACATGACGTCGAACAGCGGAGAGCGGCTGGCATCGCGGGATAATCCCAGCAACTCCACCAGCGCATCGAAGCCAAACGCCTGATGAACGTAGCCGTTGGTTACCGTTTGCTGTACATTGGCCAGGAAAGTGTCGAACCGGTCGGTTCCGCTGAACTGACTGCGCAGGGCCAGCGTGTTGACGTACAGCCCCACCTGCTCGTGCCATGGGGCCTGCTCACGGCCAGCCGCAGCGCACCCTACAATCAGGTCGGTTTGGTTGGTATAGCGGTAGAGCAGGGTGTTCAGGCCCGCCAGCAGCAGGCTGTACAGGCTGGCATTCTGTTGTCGTGCCAGGGCCTCCAGTTGTTTAGTCAGGGTAGGGCTTAGGGTACGTTGTACGTCACCGGCTTTGGCCCGGCGAGCCAGTCGGCGGGGGCCGGTAGCAGGCAGGGCCAACACGGGCAGACTGCCGCTCAGTTGCTGCAACCAGTACTGTCGGCTATCGCGCCACCCAACGGTTTGCTGGTACTGCTGCTCCCAGGTGGTATAGTCACTGTACTGGATTGTGAGCGGAGTACAGTCGGGCGTCAGGCCCTGACAACAGGCATTGTAGCTGTCGAAGAATTCGCGGATGATGACGCCCAGCGACCAGCCATCGCAGATGAGGTGATGGAAGACCACACCAAGTTGATACGTAGTGACCCCGGTTTGCCAGACGCTGACGCGCAGCAGGGGACCAGTTTCCAGATCGAACGGTTTGTCGACTATCGCCTGAAGTTCGTCTGCAACGGTCAGGGCTGGATTCCTGGCTAACTGCCGGTCATGTATCTGGCAGATAAACCCGGTTTGCGCCGGGTCAAGTACCTGCTGGTACACGTCAGGATCACTCGCGACGAACACGGTACGCAGAATGTCGTGCCGGGCGATCAGCGTGGCCCAGGCTTCCTGAAAAGCCGGAGCGTTCAGGACACCGGTCAGCGTGGCTGAAAACGGCATGTGGTACGAACGGCCCGTGCCCTCCACCTGATGCGCCAGCCAGACCCGCTCCTGAGCCGACGACAGCGGATAACGTCCGTCGGCGGGTCGCTGGGCAGGCAGGATCAGGTTGGCCGATGGCTCGAATTGTTCTATCTCCTGACTCAGCCGGGCAATGGTCGGATACAGGAAAATGGCTTTCAGGGGTACATTTTGCTGCCACTCCCGACGGATACGGGCCAGGAGTTGGGTGGCTTTGAGCGAATGCCCGCCTAACTGGAAGAAATTGTCGGTTCGGTTGATGTCGGTCACGCCGAGTTCGGCTTCCCAGAGGGGTTTCATGCGTAGTTCAGCGGGCGACCACGTACCGGCGTCTTCCGGTGTAGCCTCCATCGCCGGAATCATAGTCAGCAACTGCCGCCGGTCGATTTTTCCGTTCAGATTCTGGGGAAACGCCGTAATGGAAATGAGTTGCTGCGGCACCATCCAGGCGGGCAGAAAGGCCCGTAGCTGGGTCGTCAGGTCGTCGACGGACAGGTCGGTAGCCTGATAAAAAGCCACCAGCCGCTGTTCCATGCCTTCGCCCATAATGACCGCAATGGCCAGTTCGGCCCCGCAGGCTTCGATCTTCTTCTCGATCTCGCTGAGTTCGACGCGGTAGCCCCGCAGTTTTACCTGGTTGTCTATCCGGCCGGTACATACCAATTGACCGTCATGGCCCCAATAACCCCAGTCGCCGGTTCGGTACAGGCGGTCGCCGGGGCGGAGCGGATGCGGAATAAACCGTGATGCCGTCAGTTCGGGCCGGTTGTGGTAACCACGGGCCATACCCGCTCCCGACAGGCAGATTTCGCCTGCTACGCCAATGGGCTGGAGTTGATTGCCAGCCCCCAGCACGTAGGCCTGGCTGTAGTATTTTGGCTTACCAATTTTGCCGGCTGCATCGGGACTGGTGAGCCGGAAACACGTACTGTAGGTGGTATCTTCGGTAGGGCCGTATAGGTTCCGAACCTGCATGTGCTCATAATTCAGCCGCTGGCGAACGTAGCTCCCGATAGGTTCGCCAGCCATGTTCAGCACCGATATGTTTCCCAGGTCTACATTGGTACGCAGCAGCATCTCGACCACCGACGGTACCGTATTGACCAGCAGTTTGGTTGAACTGGCTTTCGGTAAATAATCGGGCAGTGATAATCCTGATTCAAGTACCCGGATCGTTTTTCCCACCACCAGCGGGTAGAGGAATTCAAAGACCGACAGGTCGAAATTCAGCGATGTTACGGCCAGTGCCAAATCGAAGTCGGCGCGGGCAAACTCGGCGCGGCACCACATCAGAAAAGCCACCGTATTGCGGTGTTCGATCTGAACGCCCTTGGGCGTACCAGTCGAACCGGAGGTATAGAGTACATAGGCCAGTTGCCCGGACGTTGGGCTAACCACCGGTTCTGACGAGGGAAATTTGCCCAGCAGTTGCGGCTTGACGACCACTTCCTGCACCGACGAAATACCCAGGCGGGCCAGAGTTCCGGCTTCGGGCACCAGCACGATACGGATACCCGCGTCTTTGACCATATAATTCAGCCGATCCGTCGGGTAGCTCATGTCCATCGGCACATACGCGCCACCCGCTTTCAGGATGCCCAGCACGGCGGCTGCCGTCCAGACACTGCGGGGTAAACAGATACCAACGCGGTCTTCGGGCTGAATGGATAACCCGGCCAGTTGGTTAGCCAGTCGGTTCGACCAGTCCCAGAGTTCCCGATAGGTCCAGCGATTGGTATTGTCTTCGATGGCCATCCGGTCGGTATACGTGTCGACTGCATTTTGTACGATATCGACAATGGTCTGCTGGCCGGTCCAGGGATGCAGATTATCCTCTGACCAGCTCAGTACCTGCTGTTTTTCAGCAATAGAGAGGTAGTCCAGCGCGGCAATGGGTTGGTTAGTATCCCGGCAAATCGTTTGAACGATGGTTACCAGATGACCGAGCATCCGCTCCATGCGGGCGCAGCTATACAGGTCTTTATCGAAAGCGACTGTGATGCGCCGTTCGTTGCTCAGTGGCCTGATGTCGATATCCCAGTCAAATTTGCACGACTGGATGGTTGTGGGATAGGGTGTTATGGTTAGGTTTCGCACCGCAGGCTGTTCGGTCGTATCGGTAGCGTTTTGCAGCGTCAGCAACACATCGAATAAAGGGGACCGGCTCAGGTCCCGGTTGAGGGCCAGTTCCTGCACCAGATCGGCAAACGGATAGGTCTGATGCTCGAAAGCGGCCAGTGTGGTTTGACGAACGTACGCCAGGAACTCACGAACCGACCAGGTTTCCTGGGGTTGTATCCGTAATGGTAAGGTGTTGACATAGCAGCCGATCTGGTTTTCGAGGTCGATATGCTCCCGTCCAGCCACCGGGCATCCTACAATCAGATCGCGCTGGCCGGTATAGTGCATCAACAGCAGGTTCAGTGCGCCCATCCAGACCATGTATTCACTCAGCCCGTTGGCCTGAGCCAGTTGCTGAATGGCCGTTATCAGGTCAGCCCCGACGGTAAGGCTGGCACTGTTGCCGGCGTAGCCTTTCGTGGCTGGCCGGTCGCCATCGGTGGGAAGTTGCAGCACCGGCAATTCGTCGGCCAGTTGTGCCTGCCAGAACTGGCGGTGGGTCTGCATCCGGTCGGTAGCAAGTTGCTGCTGTTGCCAGGCCGAGTAATCAGTGTACTGAATTGCCAGAGGGTCAACAACCGTCGATTGTCCGTCGATTAGCTGACTGTACTGCTTAAACACTTCACGCAGCAGGACACCCGCCGACCAGTCGTCGCCGATGATATGGTGCATCACCACCGACAAAATCTGCCGGTTATCAGCCACCCGCAACACGTTGATCCGCAGCAGCGGAGCCGTCGACAGGTCGAAGGGGATGGCTGCCAATGCCTGTAGATGGTCCTGGATGTCGGCTTCCGTAGGGTTGGTCAGGGTTGTCCATTGCACGATAAACCCGGCCTGCTCCGGGTCAAGTATCACCTGCCGGATGCCGTCTGTCTCGTCCCGGATAATGGTACGCAGACTCTCGTGCCGGTCAACGACCTGCTGCCATGCCCGCTCGAAAGCCAGTGGGTTCAGGGTACCGGTCAGGTCAACGGCAAACGCAATGGAATAGGCTGGGCTCTCGGGGTTCATCTGCTGGAGTAGCCACATGCTGCGCTGTGCCGAGGATACGGGGTAACTTTCCTGCGCGGGTACTGGCCGGATAGCGGCATAGGTTTCCCGGCTTTTCCGGGCCAGGCAGGCTGCAAACCCTTCGAGGGTTGGGTATTGAAACAGGTCGGACAAATCGATGGTCAGGTTCAGGCGTTGTGCCAGCCGCTGCATAGCCCGGACACCCTTGATGGAATGGCCGCCGAGTTCAAAAAAGTTGTCGGTTAGCTGAATCGAGGGCCTGCCCAGAATTTCGGTCCAGACGTCGGCAATGGTTCTCTCCAGCGTGGTCTGTTCCCGTACATCACAGGCAGGAGCCGGGGTAATCGCAATCTGTTGCAAAGCCGCTTTGTCTACTTTACCGTTTACTGTACGGGGCAGGGTATCCAGCCGCATCAGCAAAGCAGGAACCATGTAATGCGGCAGGGTGTCGGCAATGGCTACCCGCAGGTTAGTTTCGGTGCGGTCGCCAGCATAAAAAGCAATTAGTCGCTTTACGCCGTTATCCTCACGCACCAGTACGGCTACGCTATCGACGCCGAGGCACCGGCCAATAACCTGCTCAACCTCGTCCAGCTCGACGCGGTAGCCCCGTATTTTTAGCTGGTTGTCGCGCCGACCGGCAAACTCCAGTCGTCCGTCGGGCCGTAACCGCGCCCAGTCACCACTGCGGTAGAACCGGCCCTGGGGTCCGTTTACAAATTGCTGTTGGGTCAGTTCCGGATTGTTTCGGTAGCCCCGGGCGAGTCCTGTGCCGCCGATCCAGAGTTCGCCAAACACGCCAACCGGCTGTTGCTGCCCGTCGGTCCCCACGATAGCGATGGTTCGGCCCGAAATCGGATGCCCGATCAGGATGGTCGGCTCGCCCGTTTTCACTTCTTCGTAACAAACGCAGACTGTCGATTCCGTGGGGCCGTAGGTGTTGACGACCCGGCACCGATGCACCAGTTCGCTCACCTGTTCATAGCGCAGCACGTCGCCCCCGCTGATGAGCAGGCGCAGGTGACCGGCCAGTTTGGGGGCTTCCTGGTTTAGTTCGTTCATGACCATAGGGGTAGTGCTCAGCACCGTAGCCCCAGTGTCGATGGCCCGGATCAGACCCGCAATATCTTTCCCCCCTCCGCGTACGACGCTGATGGAGCCTCCGCGCAGCAGCACGGGAAAAATTTCTTCGACCGACGTGTCGAAACTCAGCGATGATTGCTGCACGACAATATCATTGGCTTCTATCTGGAAATAGTCGGTGAACGTCTGAACGTAATCGGCGAGGGATGCATGGGTAATTTCGACGCCTTTGGGCATCCCGGTCGTGCCGGAGGTATAGAGAATGTAAGCCAGATCGTGGCCCTGCCGGGTAACGTTTACCTCTCCGCATTGGGTAGATGACCAGCCGCTGGTAACGACCAGTTCGGGGTAGTCGGCCAGACCGTGCGAAGTACCTAAGCCAATTTCCGGCACAACAATTACGCGTAAACCGGCGTCGGCCGCTATGTAGCGGAGCCGGTCGGCCGGGTAGTCTGCATCCAGCGGTACGTAAACTCCACCGGCTTTCATCACGCCTAACAGGGCCGCAATGGCTCCAGTACTGCGCGGCATGAGAATACCCACGCCTTCTTCGGGCTTCAGGCCATGTTGCAGGAGTTCGTGGGCAATAGCATTGGCTTTATTCCATACCTGCCCGTAGGTCCAGGTGGTAGTTTCATCCCGAACGGCTACCAGATGTCGGTATGTTTCCATCGACTCGCTCATGGCCGGAAGCAGCGTCAGATTTCCGGTGTTGGCTACTGGAAGGGTTGTCCGGGTGGTTGCATCGCCGGTGGTCAGCGCATACTGCCAGAGCGACTGACTGGCATTTTGCCCACATTGCACAATGGTTTCTTCCAGATGGCGGCATAACTGCTGCATCTGGCCGGGCTGGTATAAATCGCGGTTGTAGCGAAGCTGAAGGCTCAGTTCACCCAACCGTTCGGTCAGTTCGAGGTGCAGGTCAACGATGGTCTCATCGATGGTCGGGTTCAGATACCCCGTTGGGCGGATGTCGGCATTGGGGGCAAACGGAACCGGTTCAAAGTTCTGGAAAACAACCAGCACGTCGAACAAAGGGGAGCGACTCCGATCTTTGGGTACGTCGAGCTGATCGAGCAGGGTCTCAAAGGATACATCCTGATGCGCCAGCCCCGCCAGTAGCCGCTGCTTCACGTCGGTAATCAGGTCGCTGAGGGTCGTGTTGACGGTAAAAGCTGTCCGTACGCACAGGGTGTTGAGGAAGTAACCGGGTTGGTCGGCAAGCTGATCGAGCTGACGGTTGGCTACGTCCGTACCCACTACCATATCGGTTTGGCCGGTATAGCGGTATAGCGTAGCCTTCACCATCGCCAGCAGCACCATAAAGGCCGTTGCCTGGTGTTGGCGGGCCAGCTCATGTACGGCCAATACGCTATTGGCCCCGAACAGATGGGTAACCGTGCCGCCTTTTTTACTGCGGATTGGCGTTCGGGTACCGTAGGTTGGAAAGTCGAGAACGGGGTGGGCCGGTTCAAGCTGATGCTTCCAGAAGTCCAGCGACTCCGTCGGGTACGGCTGATTGGCCAGCCAGACGGCATAATCTTTATACTGAATGGCGGGGGCGGGTTGCTCCAATAATTCACTGGCCAGGACCCGGCGGTATAACGATGTGATTTCCTGCATCAGCAATCCCACCGACCAGCCGTCGGCAATACTGTGGTGGATTACCAGCAGCAGGGTGTATACCTGCTGCGGCTGGCGAATGAGGATAGCCCGAAACAGGCCACCGCGCCGTAAGTCGAAGCGGTAGTTGGCTTCGGTCTGAATATAAACATCGACCTGCTTTTCAGTCAGGTCGGCGGCATCGAGCGTAATCAGGTTAAAGGCTATGGTATCGGGCGTCAGCACACGCTGACGAACAACCCCCGCTACGTCGTTGAACGCCGTGCGGAGGATTTCATGGCGGGCAATAACCTGCTGAAACGCCGTATTCAGGGCTGTTTCGTCCACCACGCCGTCAAACGTGTAGCCGATGGCGATGTTGTAGGCACTGGTACCGGCCGCAAACTGGTCGGTAAACCACAACCGGCGCTGGGCATCCGTAACCGGATAATCTGGGGCAGGAGCAGCGGGCAGAATGGTCACCGACGGGTTGTTCCGGCGATTCGTGTAAAGCTGAATCAGATCGCCTAGTGTGTCGCACTGGAACACGTCGCGCACGGTAAACTGCGTACCAGCAGCCTGGTTGAGCCGGGCAATAAACCGGGTGATCTGTAAACTGGTGATGCCCAGTTCGTAGACACTGCCGGTTTCGGCAAAGGGGTTACCCATAATGTCCTGCCAGCAGGTCTGCACCTGATCGGCAAAACTCAGGTGGGCCAGTTCGGCGCGGGTGTCGGCCTCCAGTTTGGCATCGATCACCTGCCAGGCGGCATCGAACTCACCCTGCTGGTAACCGTCGATAAACTGAAACCGCTGGATCTTGCCGCTCGTTGTTTTGGCAATCCGGCGGCAGGGCAACACCTTATCGACACCAATGCCGACTTCCTGCAATAATATTGTGCGCAGGGCTTTCGCCAGTGGCACAAACTGTTCGGGCTGCTTTTTAAACAGCACAAACAGCAACACGTCTTCTTTGTTGAGCTGGGCGTTCCAGTAGCTGGTGGCCACTACCTTACCCAGCTCGATGCCGGGTACCTTCTGGGCCACGCGCTCGAGGTCATGCGGATAATAATTTTGCCCGTTCACGATGATTAACTCCTTCAGCCGCCCCGTTACCGTAAGCCGCCCTTGTTGGGAATAACCGAGGTCTCCGGTACGAAGCCAGCCATCGGTCGTGAAAGCTTTTTGGGTAGCCTCCGGATTGTTGTAGTAACCACCGGTTACGTTTTCGCCCCGAATCTGAATGTGACCAACGGAGCCGTCGGGCAACACCATATCGGCATCGTCGGCAATGCGTACCTCCGTCCGGGGAATGGGAAAGCCCACCTCGACCAGCGTGAGGGCATCGGCATCGCTGGCATCGGGCAGTAGTGATACCGGGTTGCCAATTTGCAGGCTCCGACGGCTAACCACGTGGCTAACTACCAGCTCGCCGGGGTTGGGCAGCGTAACGGCTACGGAGGCTTCGGCCAGGCCGTAGCCCGGAAACATAACGTCCATGCCCATGCTGTAGGGCTGCATCGTCTCCATGAAACGCTGGCAAAGAGCAGCTGAAATGGGTTCTGCGCCGTTGTAAATGCATTTGACAGCCGATAAATTCCAGTTTGGGGTGCAACCCTCGAACGCCGACAGCACATACTGAAGGCCGAAGTTGGGCGAATACAGGTAATTGACCCGGTGTTCGCTGGCTTTTTCGAGCCACAATAAGGGGGTTCGAATAAACAGAGCGGTAGGCATGATGTGCTGATTTACCCCCGCCACCAGTCCGCTCAGGTGAAAGCAGATTAGCCCCATGTCGTGAGTGAGGGGCATCCAGCTCAGCATCGAATCGTCGGGGCCAATGCCGGTCCGTTCGATAATGCTATTGGTATTGGCAATCAGGTTGCCGTGAGTGAGTACCACTCCCTTGGGCGTACCCGTTGAGCCGGACGAGAACTGGATATACGCCGTTTGGTCGGCAGCGACTGCCACGGGTTCGGTCAGGGCGTTCTGGTTGAAAACGTCGGCCAATCGAATTGAACGCTCTTGTATATACGCAGCAAGTTTCCGAGCGGACACATCGTCGGCCTGGGGGATTTTCTGAATGCGTTCGAGGCTTTCGTCGGAGCCGACCCAGTAAGGATTAAGCAGGGTAGCGGTTACGTTCAGCACCTTTGACTTTTGCTGCTCCTGCACGCCCGTCGACAGGGGCACGGCAATGATGCCGCCCAGCAGACAGGCCCAGAACAACACCAGAAACTCCTTGCTGTCATCGACCTGAATCATCAGTTCATCGCCGGACCGAACGCCGTGGTTTCGCAGATTGGTCAGCGTATAGCAGGCACTGGCGTACAGATCAGCGTACGGTAGGAATTCCTCTTCTTTTGAACTACGGATCACGAAAATCCCGCGGTCGGTATGGATCTGTAGGGCACTTAGGGCCGCATTAAGGGTGTCGACACCACCAGTAGGGACAGTCTTTTTAATAGATACCATGATGAATTTAAATCAACAGTGAGTGGGGCCGTTACGCAAATTGCCCGACGGGCTGGGGAGCAGAAATTAGGTCAGGTGAGACATGGCTCCGTAAGATATGCGCATAGTCAAGATGTTGCCAACTGGTGCCAATTTCTTCGATGCCCATAATTCGATTCATGATAACATCCTGTTGCTGGCCGATGCGCAGGGCCTCGGCGTAGGGGGTATGGCTGAACGATACGAGGCTATAAAGGGGTGTCCACTGGTCGGGATGCTGCCGGTGAATATGGGCTTCGATCTGTTTGCGGAGTACAAAAGCTGGATCGGCTACCTTGTCGCGCATCTCGGTAAAGTTGCGCAGCGACAGTTCGGCAATGGCGTCGGTGTTTTCCTTACGGCTCCGCTGAAAGGCGGGTAGAATCTCCGCCCAGTTGGGCCGGGCTGTAGTACCGATCAGGTCGAGCAGGGCCATACAGTCTTCAAAGCCTGAATTCATGCCCTGTCCGTAAAACGGTACAATGGAATGGGCCGCATCGCCAATAAGGGAGACCTTGTCTTCGTAGTGCCAGGGAAAGCACTGCATGGTCATGATTTTCGAGGTCGGGTTTCGGAAAAAGTCGGTCTCCAGTGCCGGTATCAATGGCACTGCATTCGGAAAATAACGCCCGAAAAACTGGTGCAGGTCGCTGGTATTTTGAATGGCCTCGAACGAGATTTCGCCTTCGGCGGCCATGAACAGAGTGCAGGTAAAGGTGCGATCCTGATTGGGTAGGGCAATCATCATAAAGCTGCCGCGTGGCCAGATGTGCAGGGCCGTGGGGTCCAGCAGCCACTCGCCCTCCGGCCCGGCGGGAATTGTCAATTCTTTATACCGGGGAGTAATGGCGGTCTGGTCACAGGTCATCATCAGCTTTTCCTGCATCCTGCGCCGGGTGAACGAAAATGCCCCATCTGCCCCGAATATCACTTCAGGACGTACCGTATATTCCTGTCCATTGGGGTTAGCAATCCGGCAAACCGGCTCGTCGAAATTGAAATCCAACAGTCTATGTTCAAACTGAATCAGGACGTTCGGCTGCTCATCGGCCTTGTTGAGCAATAACTCATTGAGTTTATTGCGAGACACCGAGAAAATAGCTTCCCCCTCTTTACCATAGGATTGCAGACTCTGCTGCCCGGCCACGGAGTGAATCATACGCCCGTGCATTGGCAATGCAATGCGCCGGATATCTTCGGCCAGGCCAACGGCGGTGAGGGCTTTCCAGCCCCGGTGGCTCAAGGCCAGATTGATGGACCGGTGATCTTTTTCGTAGGCTCTGCGGAGGTCGGGCCGCTTCTCGATGATGGTGACGGGAAACCCCCGACGGGAGAGCATTAGGGCCAGTAGCGACCCAACCAGGCCCGCGCCAGCAATCAGAATGGGCTTGGCGGGGTTCAGGCGGCTGCGCTGGCAACGCCCCCCACACTGGCAGGCTGTACATTGATCTGCAGGAAAATGACTCATGACGGACGATATCTAATACGTTGATGATTAATTAGTTGGCGTACTGAATGATACCTCAGTCGTGGCTACGGCACAATGCTGCATTTGTGCCAGTTGGGCAAGGGTTGCCAGTGTAGCTTGTACCGTCTGACCGGCAAACCGGTAGCTTAGTCCGTCGAGGTTATCGGCGGGGGTATTGAGCTTTGGGTTGCGGGTTTCGCCCCCGTCGCCGATGTGGAGGGCCTGGATACCGGCTTTCCAGAACGAAGCGTGGTCACTGGCAGCCAGCGTAGGGGTCATCTCGCCGTTTTCGAGGGCAACCAGCGAGGCCACTTTAAGCGAGGGTACGTGTTGCCTGGCACTTTCCCGGAATGTCCTACCCAGTTCTTCTGATGAGGTGTTGGCGGTGCAGATCAGGAAGTTACCCCGATAGGCATCTTTCGCTACCATTGCGGCAACTTCGGGAAAAAGTCCGTCGAAGCCGGGCGGTATAAACTGCGTTTTAGGCCGCTCGGAATACATGCCGATCATGTCATAATTAATCATACCGCCAATGGTCTCCTTGCGCCTGAGGGCATCCTTCACGAAAAACTGACTGCCCATAAACCCGATTTCTTCGAGGTCGAAACCCACTACTACGATGCGGTGCTTAAACTCGTAAGCCGACAGGGCATGCATCACTTCGAGCAGGCCGGCCACGCCCGTTGCGTTATCGTCACCACCGGGGCTGCCTTTGGCGGCATCCATATGGGCACCAATCACGTAGGTCTTCGGCTGTTCGCCCAGGCCTTCTTTTGTACCAACTACGTTCTCGCCGGTATGCTTTTGCCAGGTAAACGGGGCGCGGGCGGTAACGAACTGGCCGCGCCTGAACTGGTCGGCTACGGTCTTGCGTACCTCGGCCAGATGCTGAATACCCGCTTTGGTTTCGTGGTCGCGCATGCCATATACGAGTTGGGTATTCTGTTTGATGCGATTGGTATCTACAGCCGCCAGGAGGTCGCTGACCAAAGCTTTTTGCCGGTCGTTGGCAATCAGGCGAATCGCTCCTTTTTTGCGCAACCAGGCTGCGTCGGTGTAGCGACCAATAATCTGTTTACCCTTACCGCTGGTCTGGTAGCCGATGTCGCCCTGACTATCAGTCAGGTTTATGCGGTATCCGTCGGCGTTGGCAAGTTGTACACTGACCACCACAGTTTCGTCGTCGTCGGTCAGGTCGTAGGTGATCGTTACCTGACGCTGCACCGTATCGACCACGGCTTTTACATTTTGCAGGACGGGAAGCTGATTCTGCGCCACCGTGTTTGGGGTAACGACCAGCCAGAAAGCAAGGGTAAGAAGGGAGAGTTGCACGAGATTTTTCATGGTTTTTAGTTGTTATTGGTCAGGCTTCGACGAGTTTGCTCATTAATTCGTACGTGTAAGTGCGGCCCCAGTTGTCGCGCTCTTCGGCGGTCCACAGATCGGGGAAATAGCTGATTTGCTGGTAGCGGGGTGGCAGGTACTTGCGCCAGTTGGTTCCCCCCGTCGACTCCACCGGCTGGCTGGCCTGGTGCAGGTGTTTCATAGCGGCTTTGAGGTGTACCAGGGGCCATTTCACGTTGGCCAGTACGTCGAACTCCCGCAATACCGAACGGCAATGATCGGTTACTGCGTAGGTTGATGCGAGCCGCCGGTAGATACTCCACAGGCTTCTCTGTTCCAGTCTGGCCGCTTTGCCCAGCAAAAGGCCGTCATATTTTTCTTCAAATTCGCTCAGACTCAGATCTTTGCGACCCGTTTTAGTGTCAATGGCCCCTTCTTTCCAGTAGATGCGCCGGTAGAGCTTGTCAAGTGGTTCATACCCCGTAAGTTGCGAACGGTGGGCCGTGGCCACCAGATGCGGCAAAGCGGTAGCATGCAGGTCAATCAGGCGGTATTGCAACGATTGAAACCCACTGGCGGGGGCCAGCGCCGAGCGGAACTGCATAAATTGATGATGGTCCATACCGTCGACCATAATAGAAAACGACGATACCAACTGTTCGTAATAGCGGTTAATGCGTTCGATTTTATTGACGAAGAGGTCGGCGGTTACCGTGGCCCCCTCGTCGATGAGTTGCTCCATCTCCCACAGAATCAGCCGAAAATACAGTTCCGAAATCTGGTGGTAGACAATGAATATCATTTCATCGGGTACAATGGTGCGGGGAGCCTGCAAACTCAGCAGCGTATCCTGCCTGATGTAGTCCCAGTAGGTAACGTGCCGGGCACGAAGCAGCCCGTCGAGTTGCATCTTCAGGCTCAGGCCACTGCCCTGCGAATTTTCCCGAAGTCGACGCAGGGAGTCGCACCAATCCTCGTTGGCGTAATTCTTGAGTTCCATTTTAGACATAAGTTTGCTGGTCGCCAATGTCAATACCGACGTGAGCGATTCAGGTATGGACGGTGGTATGGCTACCACCGGGAAAGAATGGTTGTACTTGTCAATGGAGTTCGCCTACGGGCCGTGGCCGCGCCAGCGACCAGCCCGTAGCCACCAGACTGCGTTTTTTTACCGTTTTTCGCTGGCTGGCCACCTGCTGGAGTTGCTGATTGAAACAGGTGGCCCACCGGTTTATATCGTGGTTGCTGATGATCTGCTGCATCCGGCTCATGCGTAGCTGCTGTTCGGACAGGGGCATACGCAGACCCTGCGCCATAGCGTTGGCCATGCCCCGGACATCGTACGGATTGATAATCAGCGCGTCGGTCAACTCGTGGGCTGCCCCGGCCATCTCGCTCAGGATCAGCACGCCGGTACCGTTGCGCCGGGCTGCCACGTACTCCTTGGCAATCAGGTTCATACCATCCCGAAAAGGCGTTACCAGAGCCACATCGGCCAGGCTATAAAGTACGGCCATCTGGGCCAGGTCTACCGTCAAATACCGATACCGAACCGGGGTCCAGCCGGGCCGGTGATACAACTGATTGATCCGGTCGACAGCTTCGTCAATTTGTTCTTTCAGCAAGCGGTAGGGAGTAAGCTCGGCCCGCGACGGGCTAACCAGCAATACCAGCGTAACGGTACCGATGAGGGAAGGCTGGTCAGTAAGTAGCAGGTCAAAGGCCGTCAGTCGTTGCAGAATGCCCTTCGTGTAGTCAAGCCGGTCAGCCGACAGAATAACCTGGGCTGAATAAAGTTGCCGCCTGAGCTGAGCCGCCTGGTCGATGATGGCTGGCGAGTGGGCATATGCCGCAAACTTTTCGTAGTCGATACCCATCGGAATAGCCGTTACGTCGACCACCCGCGAGGGCAGAAACACATGACCGGCTTCGGTATCGAGTTTCAGGATCCGACGCACCGTCGCTAAAAAGTTATCGGTGTATTCGGTCGTTTGAAAGGCCAGTAGATCGGCCCCGAGTAGCCCCTCCAGCAGCGCACGGTGCCCCGTTAGTGCCCGAAACACATCGGGTGGGGGAAAGGGAATATGCAGAAAAAAGCCAATGGTCAGTTCCGGAAAACGCTGCCGTAGCAACCGGGGTAACAGCAGCAATTGATAATCCTGAATCCAGACCTGATCGCCGGGTTGCAGGCGTTGACAAACGGCATCGGCAAATCGCTCATTGACAGTCTGATAGTGTTGCCACTGGCTATGGTTACAACCCGCTGGGTGCGGAAAATAATGAAATAAAGGCCAGAGAACACTATTGCAAAAGCCTTCGTAATACTGCGCATAGGCCTCTTCGTTCATAAATACCGGGTACATCCGGTGCGGAAGCAGGGCGTCGGTAATGGCTGTTTTTTCGTCCGGTTGCTCCGTCAATACCCCCGGCCAGCCAAGCCATATCGTTTCCTGCATCGCGTGGATACTGGCCAGACCTGTAGCCAGGCCACCCGTCGATTGCGTGAATACGAAACCCTGATTGGTTCGCTGGGCTGTAACCGGCAAGCGGTTGGAGACAATAATGATTCTGGACATAGCGGAAAAGAACCGGACGAAGAAAACAAAACACACAGCTTACCCACGGTCGTCGGGCGAAACCTGGCAGGCATCTACGTGTAGCTTAATGAGGTGGCGTACGGCCGCCAGCTCGATCACTACTTTGTTATGGTCGTCCTCCCGAATCAGCATGCCTTTGGCCCCGGCAAATTTGCCGGTATTGATCGTTACCCGGGTGCCGGGCTGGAGCCGATGGTGCTGCGGCACAATGGCCGTGTCGGTTTTGTTATGCTGCACCAGTTGCAGCAGGGCCATTTCATCGTCCCGCACTGTAGCTGGTGCATCGCCAAACGTTACGTACTTGACCAGTTCCCGATTGCTGAGCAACTCGAAGCGTTTGGCCATCGTAGTCCGAATGAAAATGTAGTTCGGAAATACGGGCACATCAACCGTCTTCTGCCGGTCGGTCCAGTTCCGGGTTTCCTGCCGCATCGGCAGGAAACACTCGACACCACTCCGCTGCAATTTCACCTGTAGCGTACGCTCACATTGGGGTAACGTGTACCCAACTATCCAGCATTTCCGATTCGTTTCCATTGGTTTGGGTGATTTAGAGGTTTATACTATTGTTGATATGGTAGTGTAAGGCTCTGCCGCAATGACTCCCATATGGGCATTGACCGGGCTTTCGCAATTCGGACAGGACACTGGCAGGGAGAAGCTGTTCGTGAAAGCGACAGGCTACTGCACTTGCCTGAAACACTCCCTTTTTTAGCCCCACTATCCTTGTGCTGCTTATTACTGCATCAAAGTTGTTTGGAAATAATTGCCCTGGAAAACGGTTGATACGAAGTCAGAGTTGCTCTATACGAATTTGCCGATTCACCCAAACAAGAGGTAAAAAACAACGGCCGGTGCTACCCCAAAAAAGGTAGCACCGGCCGTTGAGTCTGCTGATTATGAATAAAATAGTGATCTCTATCGCTCTGAAGGGTTACTTTTTAGGTTTGCTCCGGGCCAGTGTCGACGCGTAGTATCTGCGCAGGAAATGATAGATAACCAACTCATGGGAACGCTGATTGGCAAAGAAAAGCCGGTTCAGGTGCATGTGGATATAGCTCGGCAAAAGGGTGGTCAGCATAGCCTTGCCGTGCATCGCCGTCAGCTTGGCCAGCAGGGGACCCTGTTGCTGCGAACGACCGTACAGAGTCTCCAGAAAAAAGTTGGGTAGGGTATTGGTTGTCGACAACTTCATTGCTGATTCGATCAGGGTCGTTTGGTCGCGGTATTTCTGATTGAGCTGCCGTTTCAGTTCCGGGCTGTCACCAAATTCGGTCAGAAACGACTGTTGTAACTGATCCAGCAAGGCGAGTTTTTCGGCGGCATCATACCCAGCATCAGTCAGCAGATCGTCGACCCCCCGCAGGGCCACCAGCCAGCGATATTGCTCGGTGGCATCGTCAATGCTTAGCCGCTCAATCATGTCCAGAACAGCTTCGCTGTCGTAGTAAAACAGATTTTCGCTATCGGCAATGGTTTTCTCGCCGTAACGTTCTACCTCCCGATTGTAGGTGTCGTATTGGATGCGGGTGATTACGTGGTTTTGCACGTAGTCCTGACTGATGGTATTGATGTAATCGATGATGCGGAGGAAAAAATGCTGGTTGGGAGAACCATGAAACCGGAGCCTGAGGTGCGGTTCGGGATCGGCGTACCGGATAAAAAACCACTTGTCAATCAGCTTCTCGTCTTTGAGTTGCTGCACAAGTGGCTTAATAAACAGCGACAGGATGGTTTCCGTGATTTTCTCACCCGCGTAAATCTTGACGAACAACCACTCGCTGCCCAGCGGGAATTTGCGTTGTACCTGTCCCTGCAGGTCGGGTGGCATCGTCACGGTGTTCGATTTGGCAACGGTTGTTTTTAGGGGTAGTACCAGCTCGTTGGCATAGCTACCTGACTCGTCGGTCAGAAACCGATTATCGGCCGTAAACAGGTATTCTTTCAGTATCAGGCGGTCGCGCTTGCTGTATTCGGCCAGCAGTAACTCCCGGCTGATTCGGCTCTCGGTGTCGATCAGGAGTTCGTTGTCACCCTGCACGATAACGACGTACTGGGGCAGATGATACCGGTTTTTCAGATCTTCCAGTAATCGGATCAGTTCAGCTTCGGGTGTCCGCGAGGTGGGCTGTACTAAGGTCCAGGTGGCACGGCTGACAATTATATTGCCGTACTGCACTCTGGGCAGGTAGGTTTGATTGGCCAGCAAGCCCCAGTCCCAGCCCACACGCATACCGGCGTCCTGGTACTGTAAATCGCACAGGAATCGGTAAATGGGTAACCCAGTGCTGAAATTATGGGCTGTTGTCAGCCGGGGAATAACCTCTTTGTTGAGTTTTACCGACCGCAGTACAACGCGCCCCCCTTGGCGTACCGACACACGCAGGTCGCTGATAGGAAGCTGATGGGCCTCATCGACCCCAGCGTCGGTCAGGTATGGAATTTCGTAGTGCCGCAGCACGGGGCGCCGGAGTACATTGCCGACGCGGGTTTCGGGTAGGTGCACAATCTCGGCCAGTACTGCATTGGGGTACTGAAGCTCTTCTTCGGCCAGGGCTTTGGTAACCCAGTCAGCCAGGTCGGGGTCGCCGGGACAGAAGCGTCCCAGTAGTGTTGCGGACGACGGCCCGGCGCAGCCGATGAGGTTAAACAGAAACTCGTTGGCGTCTATGGCCTGTTCCGAAGCCGCCAGCAGATTACCAAACGCATAAAAACTTGCAGGCAGCGGAATGGCCGGTATTTCCTGACGAAGTGCGTTAAGGTCGGCATCGGTCAAGTTGATAACCGGCTGATGCGTTTCGATGGCTTCCACGTATTTTTGGGACATAAAGGTTTGTAACGCTCCCCAGGATACCGACTGGCGGGTGTCCTCTTCCGGCCAGATGATGTCTTCAAGCAGGGGCTGAAACCCAATGTCCTGCTGACCAGAATTATAGCCGATCCCCAATTCATTATCTAACGCTATGTGCAAGGGAACTTCCTGCTGTTCGTAACGCTCAGAAAACCGTTGCCCAAACGCCCGAAAGTCATTGCTCACCTGCTGCTTTGCCAGCACCATTAGTTTTTCTAATTGCTTTGTAATCCGGTTAATGGGTTCCTGCCCAAGTGTATTGACTGTGGTGTTGTAGAACAGATCGACCTGCACCGTATTTTGGCTTCGGGTGGGGGCAATAGTACGGATCAGAGTGGCCATCTGCTCGTATTTCTCCACCTGCGTATCCTGCCGAGCCAGCAGTTCCCCTACCTGCCGCAGCAGCACCGGAACTTGCGGATGTGCCGGGTAGTCCTGTTCCATTCGCTGAATGAACTGCACCCTGAAATCGTTGCCGGTCAGGGTTGGCGACAACTCAGGAACAAGTATCTGCACCTCGATCAACTCATTGATGAACAGCAGTGCTTCATCCAGTTCAACTTCGCTAGTCACTAAACAGCCAGCCAAGTCGAGTTGAGTGGCCCCGCCTTCGGCCACGTTTAATACAGTGTCGATGAAGTCGGATGTATCGACGGAACTGATTCGAAAACTTTGCTGATTGTCGTCATTCACCCGTTCGGTGTAGCGGTATCTATGATCGACTTCATAGAGCATTTTATTGGGCCTGTACCTGAGTATTGGCGCTATAGTCTCAGAGGTGAGTACAGCCTCGACCAGTTCGGTCATAAGCTCCATGTCGAGCCGGGCAAACTTCAGGTATTTGTTGGTGGGCTCGAAACGTACCTCGGTTTTGCCAGCAAGGGTACCCGTAAAACAGCCCGCAAACAGGCCATATGGTGTACAGCGCGTACACATCCGGGCAAGATACTTGTAGAGCGTCTGGGCAATTTTATCGGCATCGTCAGTCTGTCGGCCCTCCAGCCATCCTTTGAAGCGCTGGTAAAATTCGGGAGAGGCAATATAAATGGACTCCTGTCGGTCAGAGTCGGCAAAGATGCGCCGGAGTTGGGTATCCAGTTTTTCATGGCGCTCCTGACTGTGCAGGATCTCGAGGGTAGCGACGGGTAAAGCGGCCCGTCTGAGCATGTAGAAGCCACACGCTGCTATTGGCGTCATCAGATAAATTAGTAAGACGGTTGGGAGGTATTATTTCTGCAACAGATTATTGTTGAATTTGTACAACAACGTGTCTTTAAAGACGGCAGTAATGGGTATCCGGGGGGCATCGCGCATGAAGATCTCGTTTCCATCAAGCGCGACAATATAGTCAAGCGCAACAATATAGGAACGGTGTACCCGCACGAACCGATTGGCGGGTATCCGCTCTTCCAGTTCACTCATTCCAATATAAGTTGTAACGGAGTCCCGCTTATTGGTATGGATAGTGACATAATTCTTCTGACCTTCAATGTAAACGATATCACCAAAATCTATCTTTCGTAGCTTACCTTTGTGTTCGGTTTTTACCAGAATAAAATCAGCCGATGAAGAATTGCCGGTCTGTTGTCGTTCATGGTTTAGTTGATTGAGTACCTTCTCGGCAGCTTTTAAAAACCTAACGAACGGAATGGGTTTCAATAAATAATCGACAACGTTACGTTCGTAACCCTCCAGAGCATATTGACTGTAAGCAGTGGTCAATATCACTTTTTTATCTTCGCAATAAAGATCGATAAACTGAAGACCGTTCAGTTTCGGCATATCGATGTCGAGGAAGAACAGATCAACTGGTTTCTGACGAACCATGTCGATGGCTTCCGTAACGTCGGTTGTACTACCTACCAGCGATAAGTAAGGGGTGTCCTTGATGAACTTGGTTAGGACATCAATGGCAGGCATCTCATCGTCGACTATTATACAATTTACCATAGTTAGTATGAATAAACAGGTGTTAAACCAACGTTCTTTATTGCCTGTAAAAATATACGACCTGAATCATAAATGCAAGAATATCAATCGCTCATGCAAGTCAATGACGATCCTTTCTCCATATAGTTATCGTAAATAGAACTAACCGTTGCATAGTTTCACACTGAGCAATGAAAAAGTAGAAAACGTTACTTATGGTATGCTATCATTGCTTTATTTAAGACTGCTCGCTGAACCGAGTCAGGGCTAAAGGAGAAGGAAATTAGAAATTTTCTCTCAATTCGTTCAACTACGAAGCCTTCAAACAGGCAGCCATTGAAGTCAACGAGATAGAAAATCTGCTACTCACCCGTATAGGGTCTGAAAGGTTTCGATGTGGTATATCCAGCAGTACAAGACTGTCGCTGGTGTACCAAATGGATCGTTGGTATAGAGAATCTTACGAGTAGGCTATACCGTCTCTATAATGCTCCCCAAAACTTGGACAGGTAGGCTAACTTGAATCAATTAGTTTCGACCTACAAAATGTCCAAAAATGACCAAGTCAACTCGGCGCGTCCACGACGCAACCTTCAAGACCAAAGTGGTCCTCGAAGCACTC
>JACMPG010000046.1 GCA_014377625.1 Spirosoma sp. | reverse complement strand
GTGTACGAATGTATTTATGGCGGGAAACGAATTTTTGCACATCCGCTTCAAAGACTATACGCGTAAAAATGAGCCAACACCAATACCAGCTCTGGCAGAATGCGTTAGCTTGGGCCGCGTAGGGCTAAAGTCAAGCTTAGTGCCTGACGAGCGACTGCTACCACCCGAATCGCTGCGCTTTTTCTCGCTCGACCCCGACTGGATGGGCTGTCTGGTGCATGGTGCATTTAGCATCGGGGCCAACGCCGGTACCAACCACTGGTCGGGCGAGTCGGAGCAGCATCCGGTCACGGCGAACCTAACCGCCGACAAGCCCGTGGATGGCTTCCTGCTCAAATCGGAAGTGGTTTCGGGCTATCCGGGCATGGACATCGAGGTGTACGAAACTGCCAACAGCACCACCCCGCTCCCGATCCTCCGTCGGCAGCTTGCCCCTGATACGATCCTGTGTCTCTACGAAGGAGCCGCCCAGCAGGTTCGGTTTCACCTTAAGCCGGATGTGCTGCATTTCGGCTTTGACGAGACAGAAACGTCTCTGGTCAAATACCTAAACGGTGCCGATGCTATGCAGAGTGAAACCAGTACTGTCGTTGAGGTTGATGCCGCAAGCCGGGTCGTGAACATTGCTACCCTGTTCGACGCAGCCCAAACTTATTGGCACACAAATCCCCGGGCAGAGTCAGCGTTTAAGGAGTTTGGTTCGGGCCATTTTGCGCTGGCTTTATTGGAGGGCGTAGCCCAGGTCAATTACAATCGAAAAGAGTCATGAGTATTTCGTGCTGACTTTTGTCAAACGTAAAAATATTTGGAAAATATTTTGGATGCGCGCAAATTTGAAATAGTATTTGTACGAACCAATGCCTTCAGTTGCAACATTAAAAGAATTTTTAAAAATTGTTGACGAAGACAAGTACCATTGTTTTAAAGGATAGAAAAGTTGAAATAATCAGCTTCATATTTTCGGCTCGTTGGCACAATACCCAAAACCAACACTTCTCCACCTCGTTCCAGCAATGCCGCTCCCCTACTTCCTCTTTGGTCAGCAGTTGATTGAAGCTGATGATCATTACGGGGCCGAAATCACGCTAAAACACCAACTGCTCACCACCTGGCCCGACTACTATTTTCAGGCCTTATCCGGCCACGATCTGGCGCAGTGGGAGGTATTGGAAGCCGTGTTGCCTACCTGGCTCGTTTTTTACCCCGATCTGTTTACGCTCAGGACTGCGGGCGATGGCTGGCATTGGCATAATCGGGCGTAGGGCGAAACAACGACTTTTACGCCTGGCGATGCCGCTATGTTACCCCTGGTTCCGCTCGATTGGGTGGGGCGGCAGGTGCAGGAAGATTTGCTGGTGCTGGACGGCAGGCTTAGAATTTGCCGGTCGATAAACGACGATACATACGCCAGCATGAGCACAAAAACGACGAACCACGAATAACCTGGCCGATAGGCGGGTGGGTTGGGGGAGGAGGCAGGCGAAGGGTTCATAGCCAGGGGTAGGATATGGCAGCAAACCCCGAAACTCGCTGATTTCTATTGTGTTTAGGCCAAAACAACACGATGAATTCTTGTGATAAGCGCATTGTGAAAATGACAGTAGGGAAGTCCTACAGGGTGGTATTTATGGGCAGGATTACCATTGGCTAAAAACAAGGGTAGGTTGACCCGCACAGCTAATTAATTGAGCCATACAGCAAAAAATAGATTGTAAAGACAGTCTACATTTGTTCTGTAAGTCAGTACGTTAGGTTTTGCTCTCACCGCCATGACAAACGTCTACGAATTCCTGAAATACCAGCCCGAAACGTACAGGCAGTTCGTTTTTAAGGATCTGCTCATTGCCCGGTACGACTGTCCGCAAACGGCTCAACGGGCGGAGATATTTACGCATCATAGCTACCTTACGTTTGTTATCAGCGGTAATAAATGGATTCACCGGCAGGGCAAAACCTGGCTGTTTTCGGAAGGAAGCCTTGAGTTTGTAAAGAAAGGGGCCTTTATTCAGGAGGTTTATCTGGATAAAGGGTTCCGTTCGCTGGCCTGCTACATTCCGGATGGTTATCTCCAGCAGTTGATTCGGCATTTCCGGCAGTTTTATCAGGGTAAATTCATCGTCAACCAGCCCACCGAACCCATTATCCAACTGGCGACCAATGAAACCACCCTTGCGTTCGTCCAAACGATACTCGATTTCTTTGAGCAGGAGGTAACTCCGGCGGAAGGGGTTGTGGAAGAGCGTTTCCAGGAGTTTTTTTATTCGCTGCTCATCAACCCTACCAATCTGGCTTTCGTGGGCTACCTGAACTCGCTGGCCGACCGCCCCCGGGCCTCGGTCTACGACGTGCTGGAGGCTAACTACATGCACCCGCTTTCCCTCATCGACTATGCCCGGATGGCTAATTGCAGTCTGGCCACGTTTAAGCGGGAGTTCCGGAAACTCTTTACCACCACGCCCGCGCACTGGCTCATTCAGAAACGGCTCGACTTTGCGCTGGTGCTGCTCAAAACAACCGACAAAAGCATCGGCGACATCGGGTTTGAGAGTGGTTTCGAAAACAACGCCCATTTCAGCCGCGTCTTCAAAGAGCGGTTTGGAGAGTCGCCCCTGCAGTATCGGCGGCAGTATGGGTTGCGACCGGCACCGATGGCTGTTTCGGTTTATTCCTCTGTCTATTAGTAGTTTACACGCATTTTTTCGGTCAATGTTAATGTCTGATTCCATCCGCCCATGATCAATGTGTATGAATTTCTGCGCTACCAGCCGGAGCTTTACAGGCAGTTCAGTTGCCGCGATGCCTTGTTTGTGTACTACTACTGCCCGCAGACGATCCGGAAGGTTGACGTCTTTACGCACTACAACATTCTGTCGTTTGTGATGGAGGGCCGCAAGCTGATTCACCGCCCCGAAAACACCTGGTTGCTGGAAGAAAAACACAGTTATTTTTTCAAAACCGGGGCCTATAATCAGGAGCTTTATCTGGACGAAGCGTGGCGATCAATGAATCTCTACATCCCGGATAGTTACCTGCGGGAACTGATCAGCGCATATCGGCAGCAGCATCCCGAAAAACGACCGGCCAGTCAGCCGCTGGGGCAGATCACCGAACTGTCGCTGAGCGAAACTACCTGTTGGCTATCGGGGCAATTGCTGGCCTGTTTCAACGCTGAGGTAACCCCGACCGAGGATGTGCTGGAGTCGATTTTCCGGAATCTGTTCTTTTCCATTCTCGACCATTCCGACAATCAGGGGCTGGTTGCCTACATCGCCAGCCTTGCCCAATGCAGCAGTACGTCGCTCTACGATGTGATGGAAACGAATTTCATGTACAACCTGTCGCAGGCCGAGTTTGCCAAACTGGCTACGTTGAGTTTGCCCACCTTCAAGCGGGCGTTCAGGAAACTCTTTGGCACCACACCCGCCCAATGGCTCATGCAACGACGGCTGGCCTTCGCCAACGGGTTGCTGAAAACCACCGAAAAGAGTATCAGCGAAGTGGTGCAGGAGAGCGGTTTCGAGAGTCAGTCGCACTTTAGCCGGGTGTTTAAGGCTCAGTTCGGGGAGCCGCCTTTGCAGTATCGGCGGCAGTTGGCGACCGCGTAGCAACGTTTCCAGTGCCTACTTTTTCATAAACCCCCTTTAACGCAATCGCTCAATGATGACCCTTCCCAAACTACTGTCAAGCCTGTATCTGTACGTCGGATTGGTGAGCCTGATAGCGGGGTGCCAACCCCGGCAGAAACCCAGCCAAAACCCCGCTACGTCTATCGTTGTGTGCCGAACTACAGCCTCCGACAAAGCGTGGTATAGCTCCGGGCAACCAGCCATGCGGTTTGATAGTATCGGCAATATCCATTTTCCGATTACCACCCGGAAACCCGATGTTCAGGCTTATTTCGATCAGGGGCTGATGCTGGCCGTGGGCTTCAACCATGCCGAAGCGGCCCGTTCGTTTTACGAAGCCACCCGACTCGACTCAACCTGCGCGATGGCCTACTGGGGTTTTGCCTACGTGCTGGGGCCGAACTATAACGCTGGTATGGAACCCGACAACTACCAGCGGGCCTATGCCGCCAGTCAGCAGGCCATTCGGTTATCAGGGAACTGCACTGCCAAAGAAAAGGCCCTGATTGCGGCCCTTGCCAAACGTTACCCGGCCCGACCCGTTGCTGACCGGAAGCCTTATGATGTGGCTTATTCAGATGCGATGAAACAGGTACACGAACAGTTTCCCGACGATGCCGATATTGCCGGCTTCTACGCTGAATCGCTGATGGATCTGCACCCGTGGGATTTGTGGGAAAAAGACGGTCGCCCCAAGCCCTGGACACCGGCCATTGTGGCGGCTCTGGAAAAACTGCTGGTGCAAAACCCCGACCATATTGCCCTGAACCATTACTACATCCACGCGGTAGAGGCCTCCCAAACGCCGGAGCGAGGGCTGCGGAGTGCGGCCATTCTGGGGAAAGTAGCCCCCAAAGCCAGTCACCTGGTACACATGCCGTCGCATATTTACATCCGCACGGGCAACTACCACGAAGGCTCGGTGCGTAACTGGCAGGCCGTGCGCGTCGATAGCCTGTATCTGATGAACACCCACGCGCAGGGGGCTTTCCCGATCAGCTATTTTCCGCACAATTATCACCTGCTCGTTGCCACCGCCACCCTCGAAGGCAACTATACCTGGGCGATGGGGGCGGCCCGGAAAGTAGCCGAAAACACCAACAAAACCCTGCTCCGCGACCCGGCCTGGAGTTTCCTTCAGCATTATTATACCATTCCCTACCACGTGGCCATCAAGTTTGGCCGGTGGGACGATCTGCTGCGGCTGAGCGACGCCGATACCGTTAGCCTGACCTATCCGGCTGCCATTCGCCACTACGCACGGGGGCTGGCGCTGGTGGGGAAAGGGCAACTCGCGCCCGCAAAGCAGGAACTCAGCCAACTGGAGCAACTGGCAGCTAAGCCCGACATGGCTAAACTACTCGTTGGTCCCATAAACTCGATGCAGTCTATTCTGGAGATTGCCCGCCGGGTACTCAGGGCCGAAATGCTGGCCAAAGAGGGGCAGGTAGACCAGAGTATCGGCCTGCTGCGCGAGGCCGTTGCGCGGGAAGATGCCCTTGGCTACAACGAACCGCCGGACTGGTTCTTTCCCGTCCGTCACCACCTGGGGGCCGTGCTCCTGAACGCAAAACGATACGCGGAGGCCGAGGCCGTATTTGCCAAAGACCTGACCATTTTTCCCCACAATGGCTGGGCATTGACTGGTCTTCACAGAGCTCAGGTAAGTCAGGGTTTTACCGATAAAGCAAAGCAAACGCAGGTCATGCTGAGTCAGGCGTGGCAATGGGCCGATGCGGATGTAAAAACAAGGGCTATAAATGGGTTATAGATACTACCTGACCCGTTGAGAAAGCTACGTATAACAATGTCCGTTCAGGCGGGTGGCTCAGGGCCAGAAATAAACAATTAGATACTGATAATCAACTGACTACAATCCCTTTTAATTTAACCGTTTAAACCTTTTTCTCGTATGGATGCTCTACTGATGCCGCAACGGCCTTTGCCGTTGCACGGGCAACTTATTACCCCGCAAGACCCCGGCTACGACACTGCTCGTAAGGTCTACAATGGCATGATCGACAAGCACCCCGCCCTGATTGCCCAGTGTGCGGATGTCGATGACGTAGTGGCGATGGTGAACTACGCCCGCGAAAATAAAATGCTCCTGGCCATCAAAGGCGGTGGACACAACGGCGCGGGTTCGGGCGTCTGCGATGCTGGTCTGGTAATCGACCTGTCGGGTATGAAACAGATTACGGTCGATGCCGACAAACAGACCGTTTTGGTAGAAGGCGGCTGTTTGCTGCGCGAACTGGATGCTGAAACCCACCAATACGGCCTGACGGTGCCAACGGGTGTCAACGGCACCACGGGCGTGGCCGGTCTGACCCTCGGCGGTGGGCTGGGCTACCTCACCCGGCATTGCGGCCTGACCATCGATAATCTATTGGAAGCCAACATGGTATTGGCCGATGGGCGCGTCGTGAAAGCATCGGCTACCGAGCACGAAGACCTGTTCTGGGCCATTCGGGGCGGGGGTGGCAATTTTGGGGTGGTCACGTCCTTTTTGTTTCGCGCTCACCCGATCCGTACGGTGGTGGCCGGGCCAATCATCTACGAACTGGATGATGCCAAGGAAATCATGCAATGGTACCGGGAGTATATAAAAACGGCCCCTGACGAGATCAACGGCTGGTTTGCGTTCCTGACCGTGCCGCCCGGCCCACCGTTCCCGGAACACCTGCACCTGAAAAAAATGTGTGCTATTCTGTGGTGCTACAGCGGCCCCACCAACGAGGCCGACAAGCTCCTGGCACCCATTCGCGCCGTGAAAACCCCGGCCCTCGATCTGGTGGGCGAAATGCCGGTGCCGGTCTTGCAGGGGATGTTCGACGCGCTGTACCCGCCGGGCCTTCACACCTACTGGAAAGCCGATTACGTGAATGAACTGAGCGACGAAGCCATTGACATTCACCTCCGGCACGCGGCCCAACTACCCACCATGCTGTCGACCATGCACCTGTATCCGGTGAACGGGGCGGCAGCGCGGGTCGATAACCACGCAACGGCCTGGAACTACCGCGATGCCACCTGGTCGATGGTCATCGTTGGGATTGACCCCGATGCCGCCAACGACGCGCTGATTACGAACTGGGCCCGAAACTACTGGCAGGAGCTGCACCCCTTCGGGGCCGGGGGCGCCTACGTCAACTTCATGATGGACGAGGGCGAAGACCGCGTGAAGGCGACCTACGGCGACAATTACGACCGGCTGGTAGCCGTCAAAACGAAGTATGACCCGGAAAACCTGTTTCGGGTGAATCAGAATATCAAGCCTGCTTAACCTGTTCGTTTCCATGGTAGCCTTGTGGGATACTAAAAAGTAATAACCCGTCGCCGGATCACCGTATGCTCAAAACATGAGCCGTTCTTTATCAGGATATTATACCTGTGATTAGTCTATAGCGTAGTTCGATTTTAGCCCCGTCCGCCCTTCTTTTCGCCGGTCGTCGACCCGGGTTACCCACCCCCGCCGACCCAGGTAACGGTAAACTCCGCGTTTGCTGTCAAGCCTCTGTTTTGTCGAAAGACCAGGTTTTCAGCCTCATCCGTCTGTTTTTTTTACCTACAAACCAGTAAACCTTTATTATCATGGAATCAATGTCTGATCAAACCTCGACGCCCCGTCGCGAATTTCTGGGCGCGTTAACCACCGGCGTAGCCACCCTCGGTTTAGCCGCCTTCGTGAACCCCCAGCCAGCCGCAGCGGACGCTGAAGCCGCCACCAGCGGTAGTATTGGCGATGCCGATGCCTGGTTTAACACCATCAAAGGCAAACACAAAGTCGTTTTCGACGCTACCCGTCCGCACGAACTCTTTCCCTTCGCGTGGCCCCGCGTATTTCTGATGACCAACGCGGCCACCGGAACCCCCGAAGCTGACAATGGGGTGGTGGTAGTTTTGCGGCACAACGCCATACCATACGCATTTGAGCATCGCCTGTGGGAAAAATATAAGTTTGGTGAGGTCTTCAAAGCCGACGACCCAGCCACCAAGCAACCCGCCACCCGCAATCCGTTCTGGCAGCCCAAACCGGACGATTTTAAAATACCGGGCGTCGGTAACGTGGCCATTGGTATCAACGAATTGCAGGCCAGTGGCGTCAAATTCTGCGTGTGCGACGTGGCCATGACCGTATATAGCACCGCACTGGCGCAGGGAATGAGCCAGAAGCCGGAGGACGTTAAAAAAGACTGGATGGCCGGGCTGCTACCGGGTATTCAGTCGGTGCCGTCGGGCGTGTGGGCCCTCGGCCGGGCGCAGGAAAAAGGCTGCTCCTACATTTTTGCGGGCTGATGACAAACGGTGAGTAAGGCAGATAGGGCATAATCGAATAGTCGAAATTTCCCGGCTAAGATAGACCTTGTCCGATAACCGACTATCTTTCGGTACTACAAAAAACACCTCCTTTATCAATGAAAACAAACCTACTCTTTGTCATTAGTCTGTCGTTTATCGGTCTCCTTGTGCAGGCCCAACCCAAGCCGCCCCTTAGCTGGAAAGCGGTAGCTGCCTGGAAAGATATTACTACCGGTAGTACGCAGCTTTCGCCTGATGGTCAGTGGTTTGCTTATGTGACTGCCCCTACCGAAGGCGATGCGGAGTTGATCGTACAGAAGATCGCTGATTCTACGCGGCATTCTTATCCCATTGGCTCGGCAACGCTTGCGCCCGACGTGAAATTCTCGGACGATGGACGTTGGGTCGTGTTTATGGTATCGCCGACTTACAAAGAACAACTGGCTGCCGCTAAACCGGGAGCTAAACCCCTCACCAAAAAAGCGGTATTGGTCGAACTCGCGCCAAACAAAAAAACGGAATTTGAGCGCGTAAAATCCCTCTCGTTCAATGGCGAAAAAGTATCCCATCTGGCCCTGTTGCTATCTCCGGCAACGGCCAGTCCGGTAAGTATCACCGGCACCGATGCCGTACGGGGTGCTGACCTGCTGCTGTACGAACTCGGCACTGGCAAAACGCAGAACATCGGTAATGTGGCCGATATGGCCTTCGACAAAAAGGGCAACTGGCTGGCCATCACCATCGATGCGGTTGGTCAGTCGGGTAATGGGCTGTCGTTACGCAATATGACAACCGGGGTTATGCTGACGCTGGACAGCGACAAAGCCCGGTATCAGTCGCTGGCCTGGACCGAGCAGGGCGATGGACTGGCATTGCTCAAGAGCGTGAAAGATGAGGCCTACAAGAACGAACGGTTTAGCATACTGGGCGTCCGTAACCTGAGCGGCACACCCGAGCTAATCGCTTACAACCCGAAGGCCGACAGTGTGGGGTTTCCCCGCCAAATGACCATCAGCCCCAATCGGGCACCGAGTTGGTCCGAAGACCTGAGCCGCCTGATTTTCGGTGTTCATAAGCTGGAGGCAGTGCCTAAAAGCAAGGGTAAAGCGGTGGCTAAAACAGATACGATCAAAGCGCCCCGGCCCGAACAGTGGCTCAAACTCCGGGCCGACACCACCATTAAATCGCTGGATGATCTGCAAAAAGCGCTGGCCCGGCTGAAAACCGATAGCACGAAAACGGACAAAAAAGAGGATACCGAAAAACCGGAAGTAACCATCTGGCATTGGCAGGACAAACGCCTGCAATCGCGCCAGCAGGTGCAGGAAAAGGAGGATAAAAGCTTTAGTTTCCTGTCGATGTACGACCTGACGACGAAGAAATTCACCCAGTTGGCCGACAGCGCCGTGCGCGTGGTAGCTGTAGCCCCTAAAGAACTGTTTGCCCTGGGTCGCGATGAATCCAATTACGAACTCGAAGCCAACCTCACTGACCAAGCGTATGCCGATATCTACCTGTATGCGCTGAAAACCGGCCAGCGTACCAAGATTTTAACAAACCATTACTTACCGGGGAACGCCGGCTATAATCTGCAGCCTTCGCCCGATGGTCAGCAGGTTTTGTACTGGGAAAGCCCCCATTTTCACGTATACAATATGGTTACCCGTACTGACCGGGCCATTACCAGCGGATTACTTACTTCCTTCATTAACCCCGACGTTGATGTAAACCAGAAAACGCCCCCGCACCGGGTCATTGGCTGGTCGAGCGACAGCAAGTCGGTGCTGCTGAGCGATGGCTGGGACATCTGGCAAGTTCCCGCTGAGGCTACCGATGCCAAAGGGAAGGCCCTGGCCGCTATCAACCTGACCCAGAACGGCAAGCGGGATGAAATACGCTACCAATCCCGCTTTGTGCTCGCCCCCGATGAGAAAGGCATCGACCTGAAGCAGCCCATTTTTGTACGGATGTATGGCGAATGGACGAAAAAGAGCGGCATTGCCCGTATCGACAACGGCAAATCGACGGTGCTGAGTTGGGCCGATGCGTCTGTAGGAAACCTAAGCAAAGCAAAAAAAGCCCCGGTATATGCCTTCAGCCGCGAAACCTTTACCCAGCCCCGTGACTTTTTCGTCAGCCAGAATCCGGGACTAACCGTCGAAAAGCCTGTCACCCAAAAAACGTCGTCTATCGGCCAGTATGCCTGGTCGCCGGGCGTGAAACTGATTGACTACGTGAGCGATAAGGGCGATTCGTTGCAGGGCGCTCTGTTTTTACCAGCGGGGTACGAACAAGGCAAAAAATACCCGACGATTGTGTATTACTACGAAAAACTCTCGCAGACACTCCACAACTACGTTCGGCCTGGGTATTCGGGAACCGGCTGGAATCCATCGGTTTATACCTCGCAGGGCTACGCCGTTTTCATTCCTGATATTGTCTACAAGTTAAATGATCCGGGGATGTCGGCCGTCTGGTGCGTGTTGCCGGGCGTAAAAGCGGCTCTTAAAACCGGCGTCATTGACGAAAAGAACATAGGCATCCACGGCCATTCGTGGGGCGGGTACCAGACGAGCTTTCTCATCACCCAAACCAACCAGTTTAAAGCAGCTGCGGCCGGCGCACCGCTTACCGATATGGTGTCGATGTATAACCTGATCTATTTGAACAGCGGCAACAGCAACGGCTCCATTTTCGAAGGGTCGCAGGGGCGTTTGGTAGCGCCCTGGGAAAACTGGGACGCCTACGCCCGCAACTCGCCCATGTACCACGTCAAAAACGTGCAGACGCCCCTGCTCATGCTGCACAACGATAAAGACGGGGCCGTTGATTTTACGCAGGGAATCGAGTTTTACAATGCCTTGCGCCGTCAGCACAAACCCGTGGTGCTGGTTCAGTACAAGGGCGAAAACCACGGCCTTGCTAAACTTCCCAACCGGAAGGATTATGCCGTTCGGATGCTGGAGTTTTTTGACCATCACCTGAAGGGAAAACCGGCCCCTACCTGGCTTCAGAAAGGTGTTCAGAAACTGGAACTCGACGAGCATATCGAGAAGCAAACGGCCGCTTTGTCGGATAACTAACCCGCGCTCAGCTCGCTGTTTGGGGTAAACAGCAACGCTTCTTCTTGATGGAATTATTTAGTTTGCTTCTGGCAAGACAAGGGAAGGTTACGGTTGAACATATGGCTCGATTTAGTTCTTTTACTAAACTTACCTCCTGATCGGTCAACGAGGATGGCCTTCCAAAGCACTCACGCAGATGCCCTACTGTTTTTTAACCGTTAGATAGAGTGTGTCGGCAGCCAGGCCGGTGAAGATGCCTAACCCGTTCACAACGGTAGTGGGTGGGGTGCTGATGTTCTGAGTCGAGGTGCTGTTTTGCTTGTAGAGGGCCGCATAGTCGGGGTTGAGGTGGTACAGCACCACCGCGTGCCGACCAAAATACTGAAAACTCAGTCCGGCAATCGTCGCGTTATCGCCCTGCGTGGGCTGCACCCGAAACCGACGGGAAAGCGTTGTGACCAGGCCCGTGTTACGCGGGTCCACGATGATCGGCACGGGGCTGGTTTCGAGGTTATCGACTACCACGAAATAATAGTCAGCAACGGGGTTTTTCCAGGTCAGGTTTACGGGCGTAGCCGTGTTGACCAGTGCACCCAGCCCGCCACTGCCGATGGTTACCTGAGGACGGAACAGTTCGGTTTGATCGGCGCGAAAGTTGACTGGTTTGGTCGGTACGAGGGTATTGGCCGTTACTCGTTTGCCCAGATAATCGAACGACAGATCATACGTCTGGCCAATCTTGACTACCGTCGTGGTCGTGTATAGCCCGTTCCCAGTTGATCGAAGAGACAGCGTCTGGTCGGCTGATTTAACGGTCAAGGCCAGCCCATCAATCGGTTTCGCCTGTTGCGTGGCTGTGGTGTCTTCCGAGAACGGAATTTGGGTCGTCAGCTTGACCGATATCGGCTGTCCGGCGACCAAATAGGCTTCTACCACCGGGCGGCTGTCGGGCGCGATTGCCGTGTCGGACGCGGTCTGGCAACCCAGCGTCAGGACACACAACAAACTGCTTATCAGAAATTTATTGACGTTCATAATCATTAGTGAATGCGATACGAAAAGGTGAGGTTTGGCGTGATGCCGAGGTAGGTCACATCGGTGACGACCAACTGGCTTTGCTGCCCATCGCTGACGGAGGTGAATTTTTTGTACCAGACGTTTTTGCGATTGTAGCAGTTGAACACCGATGCGCCGAGGCTGCCATGTTTGAAATTGTAGGTTACCGACGCATCGAGCCGCGAATAATCCGGGAAGCGGTTGGCGTTTTTACCCGACGGATTAGTGAAGGTCTTGCTGGTGCCGTCGAGCAGTTTGACGCTGTATTCACCCACTACCGAGGTGTATGGCTTGCCCGACGCATAAATCCAGGTCAGGCCGAAATCGAACCGTTTATATCGGTAGGTATTGATGAACTTAAACTCGTTGCGCACGTCCTGATTGGCATAGTAGGGCTGGTCGGAGAAAACCGCAATGCGGTTTTGAGCGACGGCGTAGGTATAGCCCACCCAGCCTGCGTAATTGCCAAACTTTTTCTGCACCAGTATATCTACCCCGCGCACGGTGCCGGTTCCGGTGAAAAACGTTTCCTGCGGCACCAGCCCCCGGCCCACCTGGGGCGCGAATCGCAGCGTGTATTCGGTTACGCCGGTCAGGTCTTTGGCGTAGGCTTCCACGTCGAAGAGGTAATCGGCGGTTTCGTAGGTTAGTCCCCCAATGTAATGCGTGGCGGCCCCTACGGGCAGATACCCCCCGTCGGAGAGGAGCCAGAAGTTGCGGCTTCCCTGCGAAATGTCCTCCCGCGTCACCTGTTTCACAAACTGGTAGTAGCGCCCCCAGGCTCCTTTCAGCTTCAGCCGCTCGGTGAGCTGGTAGGTAGCCGACAGCCGGGGTTCGGCATATATTTTTCTGGTAACCGAATACTGCGTGAGCCGGATACCGGGCTTGATCAGCAGCCGATTAGCCAGCAGCCTGATTTGGTCCTGGGCATATACGGCGGTAAACAGGCCCCGGTCGTTCTTGGTCAGCAGCGGCACGGTGTCGTTGGAGCTGTAGGCGTAGTCGATTTTATTGTGCGTCACCTGAATCCCCAAATCGACCTGCTGGTTCTCGGCCAGTTTCCATTCGATGTCCGTTTTGGCGGTCAGGTCAACCAGCCTGTTATCTTCCAGCGTGCCAAATCGGACGTTATTCAGCGTGTTATTATTTCGGGTGATGCTCACCGAATTGGACAGATCGCGGTGGTTGAAATAGGTCGAATAACTGACCAGCGAGTTGACATACAGCCGGTCGCTCCACCGGCGCGACCATTTCAGGCTGCTGCCGGTGTTACCCCAGTTAGACAGGTCGGTGTTGACGAGCGTACCGGTGTTGTTGCCCTGCCGCCCGAATGCGATGCTGACGTTCTGCGAGTTGTCGAGGTTATCCTTCCCGTTATACACACTCAGCGTGATCTGATCCTGGTCGGTGGGGCGGAAGGTGAGCCGGGCGTTGAGGTCATAAAAATAGGAGGCCACCTGCTGGGTGGTCTGCTGGCGGTTGGCCCGTCGGCCACCCAGCGCGGGGGTATTACTGGACTGAAACTGATCGAAGAGTTTTTTGTATAACGGCCCCTGAAACGACCGGCGACCGGCGACCAGAAACGTCATTTTCTTGCCAATCGGCGACTCGACGTAGGCATTAAGGCTCAAAAAACTGGCATCGCCCCCGGCGTTGAACCGTTTGCGGCTACCCTCTTTGCCTGTCAGTTCGGCCACCGCCGAGAGTCGCCCGCCGTATTTGGCATCGAAGCCCCCTTTGTAGGGTTGGACATCTTTGAGCGCGTTGTAGTTGAAGGCCGAGAAAAATCCGTACAAGTGTTCGACGTTATAGACCGTAAACCCGTCGTAAAGCACCAGCGTCTGGTCGGGTGTGCCCCCGCGTACATACAGCCCCGCCGACGATTCGTTGGCTGCGCTCACGCCGGGCATCAATTGCAGCGCCCGAAAAATATCCCGCTCGCCGATGTTGGGTAGCTTCGAGAGGTTGCGGGGGGTAAGTTTAATGAGGCCAATACCATCGCCCGATTTCATGACTTCTGTGCGTTGACCCGTCACGTTTACCTCATCGAGTTGCGCCACTGCCGACGTGAGTTCAATCCGTAATTGCTTCACGGCGGCACCGGGCTCGAGCCGATACGTCTGGTCTTTGTATCCTAAATAACTGACGGTCAGGGTAACCGTATCCGATGGTACGTTGAGCAGCGTGAAATAACCATCCACATTGGTTTGGGTCAGTCGCTTACTGCCGAGCACCCCGATGTAGGCAAACGGCAGGCTCTCGTCCGTTTGAGCGTCCATAATCCGGCCCGTCACGGTCAGGTTCTGGCGGGTGGGGATTGGGTTGGCCCGCTTTTTTTGCGGGAGGGTAAATTCCTGCGCCAGTCCCAGCCGGGCCAGCGCCATGAAAAAAATGAGTAGTGTTCTGACTTGCATAAGGGGCTGATTAGGGGGTTAAAATCGGTTCCGAAGTCGTTGGCGCAGGCCTACGCCCTGACCGGGTTTCGTCAGTTCCTGCTCAAGCCGCGCCATCAACGCACCGAACTTGGCTTGCTGGTCAGGGGTGCAGATGGCCCGCACCTGCTGCCAGTGCCGAAACCGGAGCCGGGTGATTTGCGTGTTCTGCCGGGCCATCTGTTCCAGCAGGGGTTCGAGTACACCGTTTGCCACAACAGGCTGCTTGATATTGCCGAGTAAAGTGTGCTCCACCACCAGCAAACTGTCTTCATGTAGCTTTAGTTGCTGTAGCAACGCACTGCGGCTCTGCCGATAGCGGGCCAGTTGAGTGGGCGAAAACCCCAGCCGGTCGGCGATAAACCCGCCCGGCTCCTGACCGTTAGCCTGTTGACGAAAGGCTCGAACGGTGTTTACCTTGCGAATAATCCAGCCCACGGTGGCCAGATTAAGACAAAGCAACAAACCGATGGTAGCCCAGAGCCAATAGACGATTCGTTTTATGTTCATGTTGATTACCAGTCAAGTGCACGTAAATCATTTCCCCACTCTGCCGATAAAACCACCGTTTCCTGGTCCTGCTCGTATTGCGCCACCTGCTGATGAGCATAGGCCACCGCCGACAGATTCAGCAGCAACACCAGCCCCAGCGAAGCCAGCACGTAAGCCGGGCGGAAGACCCATCCCGTAAGGGATTGCGAGGTTGTGTGCCGGGCAAGCCGGGCTTGTGTCCGGGTCAGAAAAAACGGTGTTGGTTCGGCCCGTTCAATGCCCTCTATGGAGCGAAACGTTTTTTCTACTTCGTCCTGAATGTGCTGATTTGGTTTCATACAGCTTGTTAATGGTCTAAAAATCAGTTGTCCTGGTGGTAATAATTCGTCAGTCGTTTGCGCAGATTCACTTTCGCCCGGTGCAGCAGCGACTCCACCGCCGAGAGCGAAAGCGGAGTGCCGCCCAGCTGCATCACGTCGGTAATTTCCTGGTAACTCAACCCCTCAATATGGTGGAGAGTAAAGGCTACTTTCTGGTTTTCGGGCAGTCGGTCAATGGCCCCGAACAAGACCGCTGCCCGTTCCTGCTGTTCTAATTTCACGCCCGGATGGGCAAAATCCACTGGGTGCAGCCGTTCATCAACCCCCTCTTCGTCGTCCGCCGTGAACAGCGAGGTAAAAAATGCCCACCGCTTTCGGGCGTGGCGTTTGCGGTAAGCTTCCAGGGCTTTAGTGGTGGCAATCCGGTAAATCCAGGCCGTCAGTTTGCCGTCGCCCCCGAAGGCCTGAATAGACTCAAACACCTGTACAAACACCTCCTGCGCCACATCCTCGGCCTCGTCGGGTTGCCGCACAATGGCCAGCACCGTGTTATAGACGCGGCTCTGATACCTCTCGACCAGATACCGAAACGCACCGGGATCGCCCTGTTGTAAGCCGGTGATAAGTTGCGGTACGTCCAAACGAGTCGAGGCTTTAGACAGATAAATGCGGGTTGGCCCATCAAACTTGCGGGGGCAGTCAAAAAAAGTGTGCCGGTAGCCTACAACGCTTTATCGAAAAACGCAATGGTGCGGGCGTTGGCATCTTTATGGAATTTATGCTCCGTGTAGCACACAAAAAGCTGGTCTTCGATGTTGCCTACCAGGGCTTTGTTTCCGGCGATGGCTGCACTCAGCACCGTTTTCCAGGCGTCTGACTGGCGGGGGTTGGTCTTGACATAATCGGTCGCGTCCAATTGCCCGCCGTTTTTGAGATTGGTATAAATCTGCTTCGACGTGGCCACATCCACGCCCGGAATAAACGTGAACCGCTCGGGATACACCGGCGAGGGTTCGTTCACGTAAAACTCGGCCCGGATACCGCGCCCGGCGAGTTTTTTGAAATTCGCGTAGGAGTCGGTCAGGCGCGCTGGCTCTTCGGTTACGTCGTTGCGGGAGATGTTCCACAAAATGGGAACCGTCGATTGGTCGAACACCGCACTGATACCCGGCACACAATATAAGGCACCCGCTTTGTAGCCGTTGAGGGCCGTAATCAGGCTGCAAAACCCACTCCCCTGCGACATCCCGACTCCGAACAGGTTGGTTTGGTTCGTCAGGATGCCGCGCTGTTTCAGGTTGGCCAGTACTGCATTGATAGCCAGGATGTCGGGATTGGTAGCGACGGTTGTCGCGTTGCTCCACCTTTTATTGACCCGATCCTGACTTTCGGTAATGACCACGGCATAACCATGTGCAACGGCGTAGCGCACAAAATTCTCGTTTTCCACATTCGTCCCAATCCAGCCACTGGCGTTGCCGCTGGCCCCATGAAACGGCAGCATCACGCCTTTATAATTGGCCGGTGCGTAGTAATAAACCTGCCCGCCGTTGATGGTTTCAGCCACGAACCCAAACGCAATGGTGGTTTTATAGGTAGCCGTGAGCGTCAATCCATTGGCCGGGACTTTTATTTTGCTTTTCCATTCGTTCGGGTATTTCAGCCCGTTCGCATCGCCTGTCCATTTGTCGAAAACCGTCCCGGCAGCGGGTGGATTCGACCACACAAAGACCGAATCCCCAATAGTTGCGGTGCCGCTGCCATAGCCATTGGTTACCTGAACGGTAGCAGTAGTTGGCGTGGGTTGCGGGGTAGGGTCGGGTGTTGTGTTATTGTCTTTCGAGCAGGCTGCTAGCAGGAGTACGGGCAGCATTATAAATCGGATAACGTGCATAGTTCAGTTGTTTTATTTATTTATGGCTTCAGTAAATACATCCAGACCAGCCCGAAAGCCAGCGACCCATCGGTGTTGCGGGGCGTGAATTTGTCCACCGCCACCGAACTGTGAAATCCCAGTGTTGAGGTCGGCAACGAGGCAGGGGATTTGCTGCTCGTTAACGTGTGCGACCACTGGGCAAAAACACGAGTAACTTGTTGAGCTTAGCCGCGTCGCGGTTCAGATAGACGTAGTGGCTGTCGGGGTAAGTCGTGATGGCGGCATCCGTGGTGGTGGGCAGCACAAACGTCCTGAGCTTACCCGTCGGCGTCGGGGTGATAGTTGCAGGGGTGTCAGTAGACTTTCCGCAGGATAATGCGCTCGCAGCCAGGATTAGAATAATCAGAATCGGTTTCATACAGCGTGTTTTGGGTTAGCGCGACAGTTGTTTATCGGGCAATCGGGACATCTGCAAATTGCCCATCGTTGACCGTTACCAGGGCTGACCCCGCAGCCGCCGAAAACGTGAACGAACGGCGTAGTAGGCTTTGTCGGTGGCGGTCTGCCCGGTCGAGCTTTGTCGGGTCTGGTTATTGATCCGGGATACCCAGTCAATACCGCAGCAATCGTTGGGCCAGGATTACCGTGCCGATCTGCACCGAGAGAATATACAGCCCGGCGGGTCCGGTCGGATTAACCGGAAGCAGGTTCAGCCCGCTACTAGCCTGACCCGTTTCGGTGAGCATAACTTGCCCGGTCAGGCTCGTTACCCGCAGCGTGTATGCTACTGGTCGGTCGAGGGTGAGCCTGACCGTGACCGGGCCGTTGCCGGGGTTAGGATAGACTGTAAATTGGAACATCGCCGGCACCGGGTCGTTATCCAGCCCCGTAACAATCGCTGGCCCTGTGGTGGTGGTGCTGGGTGGCACGGTGACGGTAGTGCTGGGGGCAGTCGTGCTGATGGGCTGGGTGAGCATATACGTCCAGGCGGGCAAATACGTCGGTTTGTTGGCGGTGAGGGGCACGCCGTTATCAACCACCACCGCGTTGTGTGCGTTGCCGACCGACAGCGAACTGGTCAGGATACGCGCGTTTTTGTAGGGGTTGGCCGCAGCGTCTACATTCACAACGGCCCCAAAGTCATTCATCCCCAATAGGCTATAAATGTCGAGTTGCTGCTGAGGGGTACATCCGGTGTCATCTTGAGAATGGGAAAATCCGAAATAAGCATCGGTTGGGGTGGCGTGGGTCGCATTGATCCAGGTGGCTGGTTTGCGGAGCGCATTGCTGTAATCTTTGGGCGACGCAAAAAACACCACCCGCGCCACCCGCTGGTATTTGGCAATGACTCCCGCATGGCCCCCGCCCTGCGAGTGGCCCGACACGACTATTCTGGCCCACAGTAATTGGTCGGTGGCATCGTAAAACTGGTTCCAGCCTTCGGCGGGTTTTTGCTGATGCAGGTATTTGAGCAACTTCAGCAGGCGGTTTTCGATGGAATTGGCCCGGTTCACGCTCAACAACGGGCTGCGGTCGGTACCGTCGATGATTTCGCGCCGGACGTTCAGAAAGCAATCGGCATCGG
>JACMPG010000374.1 GCA_014377625.1 Spirosoma sp. | reverse complement strand
GCGGTCAGAGCGCGACGCCGAGCCGGTTTTGATCTGACCCGTGTTGAGGGCCACAGCAAGGTCGGCAATGGTCGAGTCTTCGGTTTCGCCGGAGCGGTGCGACATAACGTTTTTGTACGAGTTACGCTTGGCAAGGTTCACTGTGTCGATGGTTTCGCTGAGCGAACCGATCTGGTTTACTTTCACCAGAATAGCGTTGGCAATGCCCTTGTCGATGCCTTCCTGCAAGCGCGTTACGTTGGTCACAAAGAGGTCGTCGCCCACGAGTTGTACGCCGGTACCTTTCAGTTCGTCAGTGTGCAGTTTCCAGCCATCCCAGTCGTCTTCGTCCATGCCGTCTTCAATGCTCAGGATGGGGTATTTGGTAGCCCAGTCTTTCCAGAAACCGGCCATTTCGGACGACGTAAGCCGGTCGCCGGTCGATTTTTTGAAGTAATACTGTTTCGTCTCGGCATCGTAAAACTCCGAACTGGCTGCATCCATCGCAATCCAGACGTCTTCGCCGGGGCGGTAGCCCGCTTTCTCGATGGCCTGAACAATGGTTTGAATCGCTTCTTCGTTCGATTTGATGTTAGGCGCAAAGCCGCCTTCGTCACCTACGTTGGTAGCCAGCCCCATCTTTTTCAGGACGCTTTTCAGCGTATGGAAAATCTCGACACCCATCCGCAGTGCTTCCGAAAAACTCGGCGCGTTGGCGGGCATAACCATAAATTCCTGAAAATCAATGGAGTTGTCGGCATGGGAGCCGCCGTTGAGGATGTTCATCATCGGTACGGGCAGCGTATTGGCACTGACGCCCCCAATGTAACGGTAGAGCGGCAACCCGGCTTCCTGCGCGGCAGCTTTGGCAACGGCCAGTGATACGCCCAGAATGGCGTTGGCACCCAGACGGCCCTTGTTGGGCGTCCCGTCCAGTTCCAGCATCACGGTATCGATCAGGTTCTGGTCAAACGCCGACATACCAATCAGTTCAGGAAAGATCAGTTCATTGACGTTCGAGACGGCTTTCAGTACACCTTTGCCCATATAGATGCTCTCATCGTCGTCGCGCAGTTCAACGGCTTCGTGCTTGCCGGTCGAGGCACCCGACGGTACGGCGGCCCGGCCTAGATAGCCGTTTTCGGTACGTACATCTACTTCGATAGTAGGATTGCCGCGCGAATCGAGGATTTGCCGGGCATGAACGCTTTGGATTGTACTCATTTTCAGGAAGTAATAAAAGTTATTTACGAAAAGACCTGTTTCTGCTGGCAGATGTTTCTGTCAGCAGGCGGGTTTGCTTACTGGAGGCAAAGTAACGCAAACTGGCGCGAAAGTTCAGGGAATCTGGGTCGAAAACTACCCCATTCAGGTATATATCCTAACCGAAACGTATTGGAAGAGGAAGGCCAAAAATAAAAAGCGGAGACCCAGTTGCTTAGGTCTCCGCTTCAAATTAAACGGTGTTATCATTAAAATAGGCGTCCGATAAAGATCAGGACAACCGCCCCACCAACGGAGATCAGCAGGTTCATTACCAGACCATCGTTGGAGGGATCATTACCCAGTTTTTTGGCGATGAAACCACCCACCAGGCCGCCCACAATACCCAGTATAATGTTGACCAGCATACCGTTGTGGCTGCCCATAAATACGCTGGCCAGATACCCGGCAATACCACCGATGATGATTGAATACAGGAATCCCATGACAAATTAAGTGTTTAGTGGTGATGCCGATATGGCGTTGCAACACTACCATTAACCGGCACAATCTCAAAAGGTTGGATTAACTATTTTACGGGCCACCGCAGAGCAGGACCAACTTACTCTTCGGCCAGGGTGCGGGAAATGTTCATGCGATAGACGCCCAGCGCGGGCAAGGCAGCCGCCAGCAGCCCAATCAGAATAGCTACGCCGAGCAGCGCCCACTCTTCAGGCAGGATGCCGAAAGCGGCTAAATCGTAATGATAATCTGCCGAAACGCTGCTCGAAAACAGCCACAAACCAACCCGGCTCAGCCCAATGCCCAGCCCAAATCCAATCAGAGCCAGTACCAGACCTTCGAGCAATAGCATCCCGAAAAGCTGCGCCCGTGTGGCTCCCATCGAGAGCATCAGGGCCATTTCGTACCGCCGTTCTTTCAGTGAATTATACAGCGATACAAATACGCTGATACCGGCAATAAGCATGATGGCGATGGCCAGCTTCTGCAACGTCTCAACGCCCACACCAAGCAGCGAGAACAGCCGGTTAATCTCGATGTTGGGCAATGCCGCCTGTACGCTGGAGTTCTGGTTAATGCTCCGCGCCAGCATCATGCCCATCGGATTCCGAAACTTAATGAGCATACTGGTGATCTCGCGCGGTTCCATTTCTGCCGTGTCCCCGTCGGGTTTCACGCCGACTTCGTGATGATCATGAATGGCCCAGATGCTGGATACGGGTGTCATAATAAGCTGATCCGTTACGGTGTTGGTCGGGTTTAAAATGCCCACGACCTTGTACTTAGTATCGGCGTGGGCTTCTCCGTCGCTATCCAGGCCGTGCGCACCGGCAAACGCATCGCCGATTTTCAGCCCGGCAGCTTCGGCTACGCGCGGACCGATGACGGCTTCGAGCGGTTGCCGGAACATAGCTCCCTGCGCCATAGTAGCTCCAAAATGGTCGAGGTATTTCTGGTTGGTGCCTACGATCCTAAATGAGCGGTAATTATCGCCCATCGAAAGCGGAATGGCCGTTTTGATCATCGGGTTGCGGGTCAGTTGCGTAACCTCATCGAGCGGAATGTTACCCGTTGGTGTGTCGATCTGATAAATGCTCGATAGAATCAGTTGCAACGGACTGCCTTTGGCCCCAATCACCATGTCGATACCCCGAATATTGCGCCGGAACTGGTCATCTAACTGCTTGTTGAGCAGCAGCAGCAGCGAGATAATGGTAATGCCAAACGTCATCAGCAGCCCGCTCAGGAAACTGCTCAGCGGTTTGTCGATCAGGTTGCGCCAGCTAATGCGGAACAGGTTCATAACGTCAGGGCAAAGTGGTGCGAGGTGATGTTAAAGCCTTTTTTCAGATACAGCCGGTGGGCATCGTAGCGAGCCGGGTTCTGTCCCGAATCGAGCGAAACGGTCTGACAGCCGGTTTGCCGGGCCTGCTCAATGACAAAATCGAGCAGTACACCAGCGTACCCTTTGCCACGTGCGGTGGGCAGGGTCGACAAATCGTCGATGTACAGGGTCTTGCCGTTGTGCAGGAAGTTCAGGATTCGGTAGCCAATGACGGCGGAGGCTGGTTCTGTGGAGGGTTCGTCGTCCACGAACGCCAGCATGAACCCATCGTTGATTTGCTGAAACTGGATGCGTTTAAAAGCATCGTCGGCAGTCAGGTGCATACGCAGGGCCAGCATGGCGGGCAAACACTGCCTGACCTCGGCATCGGACTGAGCAATTTTGACAATCATAGTTGTTCGCGAATGGTCTGTAAAATTTTGTCACCCCCCTGCGCCAGAATATGTTCGGCCAGATCGTTTCCGAGTCGTTCAGCGTCGGTAGCGGGGCCGGTAAACGCTTCGCGCAGCAGCGATGTACCGTCTAAGCTAATCAACCCACCGGTCAGCGTAATATCATTGGCAATATGCGTGGCCAGGGCAAAAATCGGGATGCTGCACCCGCCCTCCATCCGGCGCAGATAAGCGCGTTCGGCGGAGAGAACAACCTCGGTCGGTTCGTGATTAGTGAGTTTGCGAATGGCATCGAGTTTATCCAGCGAAAGCGTATCGGCGGCTTCAACGGCCACGCTGCCCTGCCCCACGGCAGGCGTAAATTCTGTGATGGGCAGGTGATCGGCAATCAGATCATCGTATTGCATTCGGTGAACACCCGCATAGGCCAGCAATAGCGCGTCGCAGTGCCCTTCGTCCAGCTTACGGAGTCGCGTTTGCAGGTTCCCCCGCATGTCCACGATCCGAATGTGCGGGCAATAGTGCCGAAGCATGGCCACGCGCCGGGTTGAGGAAGTCCCCACCACAAACGATTGTCCGCTCGTAAAGGAAAGCGACGTATCGCGGCTTACCAGCACGTCGTTAACCCGCTCGCGTTCAGTGAAGGCAATGATACCAAGACCCGGGGGGAGCGACGACTGCAAATCTTTGGCACTATGAACGGCAATATCGATGGTACCCGCCCAGAGCTGGTCTTCGAGTTCCTGCGTAAATACGCCTTTACTACCAATTTTTGAGAGCGACCGGTCCAGAATCTTATCGCCTTTTGTTTCGAACAGGATTAGTTCGGACGTTAGCCCGCCGGTGTGTAAACGAGCCTGGATGTGTTCCGCCTGCCAGAGCGCTAACCGGCTGCTGCGGGTGCCAATTCGGATATGCATAATACGGCAAAGGTACGGCTTCGCTTCACCTAAATCAGCCATTACCGACTAACTTCCGCTGGTGTCGAGTTGTGGAAAGATGGCCCCAAAAATACCCTTAAAAGCAACATACTGCCTGGGTGGCTCATTCTGGTAAAATTGTACAGTAAGCAGAAAAACACTTGCTGATTGTGCCAAAACGGCATGTTTTACCTATTAGCGGTTTGTTTTTATGACAGCATGGCGGGCAATTTGCTGTTAAACCGGTTAGGCACGGCGTTTGACTATTAACCAGTATCTGAACAGAAAACAGCAACTCCTATGAAAGCGATAGAAAATGTATTTCAGGGAACGAGCAAACAAATTGACTTGCTCAATACTCTAAACGGCGGTTCGAGCCAGACCACAATGCAGGTTGGGCGCGAAGATGACCAGTTGGTAATTACGCTGCGTGCTCCCGGCGTACGGGCCACCGCATTCAACGTGCTGGTTGAAGGCAGCAAACTGGTGATTTACACCCTTCTGGTGAGTAGCTCCGCCCGGCAGGATGATGATGAAAACCAGCGGCTGGCCGTACCGATGTTCCTACGGGTACTCGATATTCCCGATTTTGTCGATTCTAACGAGATCGAAGCGGCTCATGAGCATGGTAAAGTAATCATTACGCTTCCCTTTAAGGATAAAGAGACTATGCATCGTCGAATCGACATTAAAGGTTTGTTTAACTAACGAATTTCCCGTCCGGGGTTAGTTATTGCCCTGTACTCCATAGATACGTACCAAAGCCGCTCCCAAAAGAGCGGCTTTTTCTTGTTAACCGGCCCTAAAAAAGCCTGAACGGACAGCCCGCTAAAACTCACCGCCAACCGCCCGCAGCAACGCCACCACGTACTGCACCTCCTGGCTACGAATCTGCACCAGTTGCTGTTCGTTGGCCAGTACAGTTCGCTGGGCGTCCAGCACTTCGAGATACGTACTAAGTCCTTTTACGTACAGTTGGCGGTTGTAGTATTCAGTACGGCGGGCCAGCGTAAGCGTCTGTTGCTGCAACTCGATCTGTTCGCGCAGGATGCCAAGGTTATCCAGCGCGGTTTCGGCATCGCGCCGGGCAAGCTGGAGGGTTTGACGGTACGTCTGGCCGATGGTCTGCGCCTGCTGCTTCGCCAGGGCAATATTCTGCCGGGCGCGGTGTCCTTCATACAATGGTACCGACGCGTTGATGCCCACCAGATACGTAGCACTACCCGGTACGAACCACGACCCAATCCGCCCCGACAGCACCCCCGCCTGCCCCACCAGGTTGACACGCGGATAAATACTGGACTGCTGTTGCACCGCCTGTGCATCGGCTACCTGCCCCTGTCGTACAACCTGCACCAGATCGGGCCGACGGGCAAGCTGAGCCGCTTCGATTTGCGTATATGGATAGGCTGGCAGCGACTCGGGCAGCGCACCCACCGGCACGGCAAACTGACCCGTTTCATCGGCGCAAAGCTGGGCCAGGCCATTAACGAGTTCAACGCGGGCGCGGGCCAGCCCCCGCAGGGCCACCTGCAACCCGGCGTAATCGGTTTCGGCCCGCTGCACGTCGATCTGGCTGATGAGACCCACCCGGAACCGTTCGCGCAGAATGGAAAGTGTGGTGTCACGCGACTGGATATTACGACGGAATGCGGCCTGTTCGGCGTCATTACCCCGGACGAGCCAGTAAGTACGGGCAATGTCAGACGCCAGTGAAAGCCGGAATATCTGATAATCAGCGTCGGTAGACTGCACCTGAAGGTCGGCTACGGTGATGCTGTTTCTGATGCGCCGAAACAGATCGAGTTCGTAACTCGCGTCGATGGGCAGCACCTGAAATGTGTTGAGCTGAAAACGCGGCAACAGATCGGGCGCATTAGGGATAGACAGCGGGCGGTGTTCCGAGAGACTCTGGCTCGTAATCAGGATTGAACTCCGCAGCGACGGCGACAAAAACGACTGCGCCACCCGCACCCGAATCCGGGCTTCTTCGAGTCGGCTGAGGGCCGCCCTCCCGTTGGGGCTGTTGCTTAACCCCTGCTCAATATACGTATTCAGCAGCGGGTCGTTGAATCGCCGAAACCCTTCCAACGACACCACCGGAGCCGGTTCTCCAAATCTCGGCGCGGCAAATAATGCAACCGGATTCGTGGTCGATGGTGTCGATTGGACCTCACCAGTGGTGCCGGGCTGCACCGTTACAGCCCCACCGGGCGCGTTGAGAGGAGCGGTTTGGGCAAATGCCGTTTCGGAGAAACCGATTAGTACAGACAGAAAACAGACGAGGTGTTTCATAGGGTTGGGTGGTGAACAGCCCGAACGTGGGCGTCCGGGCTATTCACCGGGCTACGATTACGCAACGGGCTTGGCAGGAACGGGTTTATACAACCGCACTTTCTGCCCTTCGTGCAACTGGTCATTGGGGTTCAATACAACGCGCTCCTGCCCCGTCAGGCCGGTGGCAGCTTCGATGGTCGTGCCGTAGTCACGGCCCAGCGTAATGGAGATGAATTTGAGCCGGTCGTCGGGACCCACTACCACTACGACTGCACCGTCGGGCGTGACTTTCAGGGCGTTGGCGGGCACCAGCACCGGCCCACCCGACGCAATCATATCGAATTTGACCGAGCCGTACAGGCCCGATGGAATCTTATTGCCGGGGTTCGGAATCAGGATTTCGGTCAGCAGTGTGCGGGAGTCCGTGCGTAGCGTTCCCGATGTCCGTACAACTTTACCACGCAGCGTCTTATGCAGTTCCGGTACCGATACCGTGGCGGGCATGCCAACTTTAATCATCTGAAAGTACGTCTGCGGCACATCGACAAACACCCGCAGCGAACCGAGTTCTGAGATGGTGAAGAGCGGCTGCCCTGACCCCGGCGAGACGAGGTTTCCGTTCTCGGCGTTACGGGTGGTGACAACGCCGGAAAAAGGCGCACGAATTTCCTGTAACGCTTTGAGAGCCTGCAACCGGCGCAGATTGGCCTGGGCCACCGCCACACCCGACCGCCGGGTGTCAATATCCTGTTTGGCTATGGCACCGGGTAGTTGGACACTTTCGAGCCGGTCGAGGTTGGTTTTGGCAAGTTGCTGATCGGCCTGGGCGCGGGCAATATCCTGCTCAAGTTCCGGTACGTCGATGCTGGCCAGCAGCTGACCCTGTTTTACCTGTGCACCAATATCCACGTACCATTTGCGCAGAAACCCCTGCGTCCGGGCAAACAATGGCGTTTGGCGGTACGGCTGAATCTGTCCCGGCAGCGTAAGCCCGGTGGTGTCCGATCCCTGTTTGAGCGGTACGGCATTGACCACCGGCTCGCGCGATTTTTCGGCGTTGGCTTCGGCCTTCAGTTCCTGCGTATTGCGAATGCGGGGCAACACGCCGAAAAACACAAACGCAGCAATCAGCAACAACAGGGGAATCAGGATTCGGAGGATTTTCATTGGTCGATGGGGTCAATATTCACCACGGCATCTTTATTCAGCGGGCCGTACAGGTGGGGGAATAATTCGTTGTTGGTAGCCGCTTCGTATCGGAGGTCGGCGGTTAGTTTATTCGGGTCAACATGCAACAGCAACAGATCCGGCACATTCTGGTAATACCGTTTCAGCACCCCAGCCACCTGCTCTTTGGTAGACAAATGAATAAAGCCTTCGTTCGCTAAACTGGCCGCTGCATAGGTCAGACTGTCGCGTTGCGCAGTCCAGTCGGTGGTGGTGACAATGTGGTAGATCATGCGTTACTCTTGCGGGCTAAATAACTGAATACCACCGGCACGAACAGCAGTGTAGTGAACGTGGCCAGTATTAATCCGCCAATAACGGCCCGGCCCAGCGGTGCGTTCTGCTCACCGCCTTCGCCCAGGCCAAGCGACATGGGCAGCATCCCGATAATCATGGCAATGGCCGTCATCAGAATGGGGCGCAGGCGCGTCCGGCCCGCTTCCAGGGCCGCTGCGTACGCATCGCCCTTCACGTCGGGCAGGTAATCTTTAGCGAAACTGACGAGAAGAATACTATTGGCAGTAGCCACGCCCACACTCATAATGGCCCCCATGAGCGATGGAATACTGAACGTGGTACCCGTCAGAAACAGCAGCCATACCATGCCACACAATGCGCCGGGCAGGGCTGTAATGATGATGAATGGATACCGAAATGACTGAAAGTTGACCACCATTAGCAAATACACCAGCAAGGCTGCGAACACGATACCCAGCCCCAACCGGTTAAACGCGCTTTCCATACTGGCCACCTGCCCCCGAATCGTAATGGTATTGCCCGGCTTGAGTTTGGGTTTGTATTCTGCCACCAGTTTCTCCAGCTCCTTCGCCACCGACCCCAAATCCGTCCGCTCTACCGACGCATATACGTCATACGTAGGCTGGGTGTTCACGCGGTTGATAATCACCGGCGACACCGTGCGTTTAATGGTCGTGACGTTGGCCAGCAATTGGGGCGTTATCCCGCTGCTGCCCACGGGCGTTTGCAGGAGTTTGTCGTACGAATCAAGTTTGTAGGGGGGCGTCTGCACCGTAATGATGTACGGAAACCCCGTGAGTGGGTCCGACCAGAAATTAGGACGCGTCTGCCCGGACCCACTCAGCGAAATGTTCATGTTGGTGGCCACCCGCTGCTCGGTCAGCCCGAACTGACTGGCCCGTTCGCGATCTACCTCCACAAATAGTTCGGGGGCGTCGAGTTCCTGATGCAGGTGCACATCTACCGCCCCGGCAATGCCCGCCATGCGGTCGCGGAGTTCGCGGGCCAGTTTCAGGTTGTTGGCCTGATCAAAACCTGACAACTGCATGTCGATGGCCGAGGTCAGGCCGAAGTTCAGAATCTGACTCACGATATCGGCGGGCTGGAAAAAGTACGTGATACCGGGCATCTCCTCGCGGAGCCGGTTGCGTAGTTCGCGCACGTAGGTTTCGGTGGGCTGCGAGCGGTCTTCGGTCAGCGAAATGAGCAACTCCGTATCGGCACTGCTGAGCGAGGCATTGTCGGTAAAGATGAAGTTGTACCGCTCCGGGGTCAGGCCGATATTGCTCATAACGGTACCAATTTCTTCGGACGGGATCACCCTACGGACAATCTCGGTGGTGCGGGCGGCAATCTGCTCGGTGGCTTCGAGCCGCGTTCCGGCGGGTGCGCGCAGGTGCAGCCGAATCTGCCCCGCATCAACGCGCGGAAAAAAGTCGCGCCCTACAAACGGCAGTAGCAGGGCCGTAAACCCAATCACAACCACAAACATTATCAGCGCCACCTTCCGATGGTCCAGCGTCCAGGTCAGCGCATTCAAGTAGCGGGTCTGAAAGCGGGTAAAGGCCCGGTCAAACCGGCGCGTGGGCTGGTCAGGCGTTTCGACATGGTTATCGCCGGCAACGGGGTGGCCCTTCAGCAGCATATCAGCCAGGGTCGGTACCAGCGTTCGGGAGAGTATATACGACGCCAGCATGGCAAAGACCACCGCTTCGGCCAGTGGCCCGAACAGAAACCGCGCCGGACCTTCCAGAAACAGCACCGACGTGAAG